>PWJP01000179.1 GCA_003559985.1 Saprospirales bacterium | reverse complement strand
GAACTAAAGTAAACAACGGAGGTGATAATTTGAATAGCAATTGTCTCCAATGATATTTACCAGTCTGGCCTGCGTACAATAGTGCGCAGGCTATACTGGTTTATATGTATTACAATGCTAACTGATCGGATTTCCGGTCTTTGTTTATTATAATTTTTCTTAAGAAACTTCTCAAATGGCATCTACCGATACTGTCGCAAAGCAAGTAAATTCAAGGGTTGGCTTCGGCAAAACCCGCCTCCAAAACGAATACCCTGACTTTCTGGAAATTCAGTTGCAATCTTTCAAGGAGTTCTTCCAGTTGGAAACCACTCCCGAAAATCGCATCAACGAAGGTCTGTACAGGGTGTTTCAGGAAAATTTCCCAATTACCGATGCCAGGAATATCTTCGTACTGGAATTCCTGGATTACTTTATTGACCCTCCGCGCTATAGCATCGATGAGTGTAAGCAGCGTGGACTTACTTACAGCGTTCCGCTTAAGGCTAAACTCAGGTTGAGCTGTAATGACGAAGAACACATTGATTTCCAAACCATCGTTCAGGATGTGTTCCTTGGTAACATTCCATATATCACTCCCAAGGGAACTTTTGTCATCAATGGTGCCGAGCGCGTCATTGTATCTCAATTGCACAGGTCGCCAGGGGTGTTTTTCAGTCAGAGTTTTCATCCCAACGGGACAAAAATACACTCTGCCCGTGTAATCCCCTTTAAGGGAGCATGGATGGAATTTGCCACCGATATCAACAATGTGATGTACGCTTACATCGATCGGAAGAAAAAGTTTCCCGTTACCACACTTCTGAGATCTATTGGGTTTGACTCCGATAAGGAAATCCTGACGATCTTTGGTCTGGCCGAGGAGATCAAGGCGAATAAAACTCAGCTAAAGAAATCAATAGGTAGAAAACTCGCAGCTCGGGTACTTAGAAAATGGACAGAGGATTTTGTGGATGAAGATACCGGAGAAGTGGTTACCATCGAGCGTAATGAAATTATTCTCGAAAGAGATATGGTGCTGGATGCGGACAACATAAATATGATCCTCGAGGCTGAAACCGAGACTGTTATTCTCCAAAAGGAGGATATTGAAGAGGATTATTCCATCATTTACAATACACTGCAAAAAGATCCGTCCAGTTCTGAAATTGAGGCGGTTCAGCATATATATCGACAGTTGAGAGGTACAGACCCACCTGATGAGGAGACTGCAAGGGGTATAATTGACAAACTCTTTTTCTCTGATAAGAGGTATAACCTGGGTGAGGTTGGACGCTATAAGATCAACCGCAAACTCAAACTGACCATTGACAGTGAAGTCCAGGTACTTACCAAGGAAGACATCATTGAAATTGTCAAGTATCTCATTTCGCTTATCAATCAAAGAGCGGAACTTGATGATATCGACCACCTGAGCAACAGAAGGGTGCGTACGGTAGGGGAACAGCTCTACAGTCAGTTTGGTGTTGGACTTGCAAGAATGGCAAGAACTATACGCGAGCGAATGAACGTGCGTGACAATGAAGTATTTACGCCGGTTGACCTGATTAATGCAAGGACGCTATCGTCGGTGATCAACAGCTTTTTCGGTACTTCGCAATTGTCACAGTTCCTCGACCAAACCAATCCGCTCTCGGAGATCACGCACAAAAGGCGTATTTCCGCACTTGGGCCCGGTGGGTTGTCGAGAGAGCGAGCGGGCTTTGAGGTGCGTGACGTCCACTATTCTCACTATGGTCGCCTCTGTACCATTGAGACACCGGAAGGACCAAATATTGGTTTGATTTCCACACTTTGTGTACACTCTAAGATCAATAGTATGGGATTCCTTGAGACTCCCTACAGAAAGGTCATTGAGGGCAAAGTCGATATGTCAGGTGAAATTAAATACCTGTCTGCGGAAGGAGAGGATTACAAAAAAATTGCCCAGGCAAACTCTGAAATTGCGGAGGACGGAGCTTTTGTCTCTGACAGGGTGAAGTGCCGTGAACACGGTGAATTCCCTGTTCTTGCACCCGACGAGATCGAGTTTATGGATGTGGCACCCAATCAGATTGTGGGTGTGAGTGCATCGCTTATTCCCTTTTTGGAAAACGATGATGCGAACCGGGCACTCATGGGATCAAACATGCAGCGTCAGGCTGTCCCGCTTTTGAGACCAAGTTCTCCCATCGTGGGTACAGGACTGGAAGCAAAAGTTGCAAGGGACTCGCGAATGCTTATAAATGCTGAGGGCGACGGTGTAGTTGAGTACGTAGATGCCAATAAGATTGTCATTCGATACGACCGAACGGAAGAAGATACACTGGTGTCTTTTGAAGACAATCTCACGACGTACAACCTCACCAAATTCCTTAGAACCAACCAGGGAACCTGCATCAATCTTAAGCCCATTGTGCGAAAAGGTGAGCGGGTTACTGAGGGCAAGATACTGTGTGACGGTTATGCCACCGACAAAGGTGAACTGGCACTTGGACAGAACCTCAAAGTGGCTTTCATGCCGTGGAAAGGTTACAACTTCGAGGATGCCATCGTACTTTCTGAGCGTGTTGTGAAGGAAGATATTTACACTTCACTTCATATCGAACATTTCGAACTCGATGTGCGAGATACCAAGCTCGGTGAGGAGGAACTGACCAACGACATCCCCAACGTAAGCGAGGATGCTACCAAAGATCTGGACGAGAACGGAATTATCCGGATTGGTGCCTGGATCAATGAAGGGGATATAATTATAGGTAAGATTACGCCCAAGGGTGAATCTGACCCGACCCCTGAAGAAAAACTGCTGCGTGCGATTTTCGGTGACAAAGCCGGAGATGTAAAGGACGCCTCGATGAAAGCGCCCCCATCAACTGAAGGAGTGGTGATCAACAAGCAGTTGTTCTCCAGAGCGAAAAAGGACAAATCCCAGAAAGACCAGGAGAAGGAAATGCTCCGCTCACTGGACGATGAACACGCAGTTGCGCTCAACGAGCTCAAAACAGTGCTCATCGACAAATTGCTGGTTCTCACCAAGGGCAAAGCTTCTGAAGGTGTTAAAACCATTTACGGTGAAGAGCTTATTTCAAAAGGAACCAAGTTCAGCCAGCGTGTTTTCAACGAGATTGAATTCACTCAGGTCGATTACAGCTCCTGGACTAAAGAAGAAGACACCAATAAACTCATTGCCCGGTTGTTGCACAACTACAACATCAAGGTGAATGAGGAAATTGGAAGGTATAAGCGAGAAAAATTCAACATCAGCATTGGAGATGAATTGCCAGCCGGTGTCCTTAAACTGGCCAAAGTATATATGGCCAAAAAGCGCAAACTGAAAGTTGGTGACAAACTCGCCGGACGCCACGGAAACAAGGGTATCGTCTCCCGAATTGTAAGAATGGAGGACATGCCCTTCCTGGAAGATGGGACTCCGGTTGACATTGTGCTCAATCCTCTCGGTGTACCATCGAGGATGAATATCGGGCAGATATTTGAAACAGTGCTGGGATGGTCCGGTGAAAAACTTGGGGTTAAATTTTCTACCCCGATTTTTGACGGTGCCAGCATTGACGAGATTGGTGATTACATCAAAAAGGCGAAATTGCCTGATTTGGGTCAGACTGATTTGTATGACGGTGAAACCGGTGACAGATTCCACCAAAAAGCCACTGTGGGTATCATCTACATGCTCAAACTGTCGCACATGATCGACGACAAGATGCACGCCCGTTCAATCGGGCCTTACTCTCTCATTACGCAGCAGCCCCTCGGTGGTAAAGCCCAGTTTGGTGGTCAGCGTTTTGGAGAGATGGAGGTTTGGGCACTGGAGGCTTTTGGAGCAGCCAATATTTTGCAGGAGTTGCTCACCATCAAGTCGGATGACATCATTGGTCGGGCAAAAGCATACGAAGCCATTGTCAAAGGAAACAACCTGCCGGAATCCAATATTCCTGAATCATTCAATGTATTGATTCACGAGCTGAGAGGTCTGGCACTGGATGTGAAATTTGAATAGACCTCTTAGAGGAGATTGTTGAATTGGTACCTTTTCTATCAACCTTAATTTTTTATCATGGCTGTTTCAAAAAATCAGAATATTACCACCCATACATCTTTTAGTTCCATCTCTATCAGCCTGTGCTCCCCGGATGATATCCTGGAGCGTTCGCACGGAGAGGTTCTCAAGCCGGAGACCATAAACTACCGCTCCTACAAACCGGAGCGCGATGGACTCTTCTGTGAGCGGATTTTTGGTCCGGTTAAAGATTACGAGTGTTACTGCGGTAAGTACAAGCGAATCCGCTACAAGGGCATCGTTTGTGACCGCTGTGGGGTGGAAGTTACAGAAAAAAAGGTGAGACGTGAGCGCATGGGACACATCAAGTTGGTGGTTCCCGTTGTGCATATTTGGTTTTTCAAGTCTCTCCCAAATAAAATTGGTTACTTACTCGGTCTGTCATCCAAAAAACTCGAATCTGTAATTTACTTCGAGCGCTTTGTGGTTGTTCAGCCGGGTGTAAAAGAGTCGGATGGCATCACGAAAATGGACCTGCTCACGGAGGAGGAATATCTGGATGTGCTCGATTCACTCCCCAAAGAAAATCAACAGCTTGAAGACGATAACCCGGACAAGTTTATAGCAAAAATGGGTGCCGATGCAGTGCACGCACTCCTGGAAAGACTTGACCTGGAATCGCTTTCTTACGAACTTAGACATCAGGCTGCAACGGAGACCTCGCAACAGCGAAAGTCGGAAGCACTGAAAAGACTGCGTGTAGTGGAGGCATTCCGCGATGGTCAGGAGCGCATGGAGAACAAGCCGGAATGGGCTGTTATTCAGTACTTGCCCGTTACACCACCTGAATTGAGACCATTGGTTCCTCTTGATGGTGGCCGATTTGCAAGTTCTGACCTCAATGACCTCTACCGCAGGGTTATCATCAGAAACAATCGCCTCAAGCGACTGATGGAAATCAAGGCACCTGAGGTTATTCTCAGAAACGAAAAGAGGATGTTGCAGGAAGCCGTTGACTCGCTTTTTGACAACTCAAGAAAATCCAACGCTGTCAAAGCGGAAGGTGGACGCGCCCTCAAATCCCTGAGTGATGTACTCAAGGGAAAACAGGGTCGTTTCCGTCAGAACCTACTCGGAAAAAGGGTGGATTACTCAGGCCGTTCCGTAATTGTTGTTGGTCCCACACTTAAACTACACGAATGTGGACTCCCCAAGGGAATGGCCAGCGAACTTTTCAAACCTTTTATCATCAGAAAACTGATTGAAAGGGGCATTGTAAAAACGGTAAAATCAGCCAAGAAGCTGGTAGATAGAAAAGACCCGGTAATTTGGGAAATTCTCGAAAATATACTGAAGGGACATCCCGTGATACTCAACCGGGCCCCAACCCTTCACAGACTCTCTGTTCAGGCCTTCCAGCCCAGACTGATTGAGGGTAAAGCCATTCAATTGCACCCGCTGGTTTGCGGTGCTTTTAACGCGGATTTTGACGGTGACCAAATGGCGGTACACGTACCACTGAGCCATGCTTCCATACTCGAAGCCCAGGTGCTGTTGCTCTCTGCTCACAATATGCTGAACCCGCAAGATGGATCCCCGGTAACACTGCCTTCGCAGGATATGGTTTTGGGTCTTTATTATCTGACCAAAGCCAAAAAGCCTGAAAACGGCTCAGAAGTTTTGGGATACGGCATGAAATTCTATTCAGAAGAAGAAGCCAGAATAGCCTACAACGAAGGTAAAGTTGAGCTTCATGCTTATGTAAATGTACGCGTCGATGTGGAAGGCGAAAAGGGTCAACTCGTTAAAAAGCGCCTGGAGACTACCATCGGAAGGGTAATCTTTAATGAAGCCGTTCCTGATGGTCTGCCTTTTGTCAATGAGCTTTTGACCAAAAAGAACCTCAAAAAGGTAATCGCTGATATCATTGATCAAACTGACTTTAAGCGAACCGCTGCCTTCCTCGATCAAATCAAGGACATGGGCTTCTACTGGTCGTTTAAAGGTGGACTTTCCTTTAATCTCGGGGATATGATCGTTCCCACAGTGAAGGAACAGATGTTGGTTGAGGCGCAAGGTGATGTGGATGAAGTTTGGGAGAACTACAACATGGGTCTCATCACCAACAATGAGCGATACAACCAGATTATAGATAAGTGGACTTTTGCAGATAACACCATTACCGACAACCTGATGAAGGAACTGTCCAGTCACAAGGGTGGTTTTAACTCGGTTTACATGATGTTGCACTCAGGTGCTCGTGGTAGTAAACAGCAGATTAAGCAGTTGTGCGGTTTGCGTGGTCTGATGGCTAAACCTAGAAAATCCGGTGATACTGGAGGAGCGATTATCGAGAACCCAATTCTCTCGAATTTTGTTGATGGCCTCTCTGTACTCGAGTACTTTATATCTACTCACGGTGCACGGAAAGGTTTGGCAGATACAGCACTCAAGACAGCGGATGCGGGTTACCTCACCAGAAGATTGGTCGATGTTTCGCAGGATGTAGTCGTACTGGAGGAAGATTGTCATACACTTCGCGGAATTGAAATTACCGCATTAAGAGATAAGGATAAGGTTATTGAGAATCTGTCCGGTAGGATTGCAGGCCGCTATTCGCTCCACGATTTGTTCCACCCCGAAACGGATGAGATAATCGTGGGCGCAGGGGAATACATTTCTTCCAAACTGGCTGAGAGAATCGAAGATATTGGCATCGAATCAGTGACCATAAGATCGGTTCTCACTTGTGAAACCAAGCGAGGCGTTTGCGCCAAGTGCTACGGTAAGAACCTGGCTACAGGTCGTGTGGCAGAATCCGGCGATTCAGTTGGTATTATCGCAGCCCAGAGTATTGGTGAGCCGGGTACGCAGTTGACACTTAGAACATTCCACGTGGGTGGTGTGGCCTCTGTTACCCAGCAGGAATCTGAAATGGTAGCCAAGCAAGAAGGTGTGGTCGCATTTGACAACCTCAGAACGACTGACCTTTTGGACTCCGATAACTCTGTAATTCTGTCTCGTTCAGGTGAAATTCGCCTTGTGGATAAAGACAGCGGTAAGATACTCTTTAGCGATTATGCGCCCTACGGTTCTATTCTCTATGTGGAGGAAGGACAAAAGGTTAAGAAAGGAGACCGACTCTGCTCATGGGATCCGTTCAACAGTGTCATTATCTCGGAGTTTAGTGGTATCGTGAGCTACGAATCCATTGAAGAAAATGTCACTTTCCGAACAGAGAAAGATGATCAGACGGGCTATGTGGAGAAAATTATCATCGAGTCAAAGAACAAGCGTAAAATACCTGAAATAAAAATACTCTCTCCCGACGGCGAGATACTCAAGAGCTACAACATGCCGGTAGGTGCTTACATATCGGTTGATGAGGGAGACGAAATTAAAGCGGGTCAGCGCATTGCCAAAATACCGAGGAAACTCGGAGCCATTCAGGATATTACCGGTGGTCTTCCGCGTGTTACCGAATTGTTCGAGGCCAGAAACCCATCAAATCCTTCAGTGGTATCTGAAATTGATGGAATCGTGAGTTTCGGTAAGATTAAAAGAGGAAACCGTGAGGTCTTCGTTGAAGATGAGAGGACAGGCCAAAAGCGCAAATACCTCATCGGATTGTCCAAGCACATTTTGGTGCAGGAGGGCGACTTTGTGAGAGCCGGTATGCAACTGTCTGAGGGATCCATTGCTGCGACTGATATTCTCGCGATAAAAGGACCTTACGCAGTGCAATCTTATCTGGTTAATGAAGTCCAGGAGGTTTACCGCTCTCAGGGTATCGCCATCAATGACAAACACATTGAGGTGATTGTCCGTCAGATGATGCGAAGGGTTCAGATTGAAGATCCGGGCGATACTACTTTCCTCGAAGGTGAAGCGGTTGAAAAATACGACTTCCTGGAGCAAAATGACTGGATTTTTGATAAGAAAGTGATTACTGAATCCGGTGCCAGCACCAACCTCAAGCCGGGACAAATTGTCTCTCTGCGCCAGGTGAGGGAGGAAAATTCCGCTCTCAAGCGCAAAGACCTGAAAACGGTGGAATTCCGGGATGCGATTCCGGCCACTTCCAGCGCCATACTTCAGGGTATTACCAAATCATCTCTCGGTACGGAGTCGTGGATTTCTGCCGCTTCGTTCCAGGAGACGACCAAGGTATTGAGTACGGCAGCCATGTCCGCTAAAAAGGATGTGCTGAACGGATTGAAAGAAAATGTGATTGTGGGTAAGAAAATCCCAGCCGGTACCGGTATGCGTCATTTCGACAAATTACTCGTACTGCCCAAAGATGCTTCCGAAAAGACATCGGGTAACGGGAAATAAAACGAATCCCACTGAATCATAAAGTTTTAAAGCCTCGAGATTTATTTGATAAATCCCGGGGCTTTTTTTTGTCCGCATATCTGTGTTTACACGCGGCCCCGTGTATGCCAAAATACTTCAATTCACATCTATAACCGTGTGCCTGCTACTTTTTTGTGGTCAAGTACATTTTATTGACAGCATACCTGTAGATACGCACGGCCGTGCGTATTAGAACTTTTAATCAGTTGCTGAGGGAATACTATCTTTTAAAACCCCTATATTTTTGAGTTGGTTTTACTCCAAACCCACCACCAGGCTGGACTCCGGTTTTTCATCGGGAAGCCGAATGGAATCGATGATTGGAAGCATGGAATCCCGGTGTGCGAAGTAATACGGCAAATCCTCATCAGACATTGGTTCGGGAGGGGGAAGATTAAGTCTGAGGTGATCCACCTGACGTCCGTTTTTCCAAAATCGGAAACAAACATGCGGTCCGGTAGCCATTCCCGTTGAACCCACATATCCGATCACCTGACCTTGCGTTACTCGTACACCTGGTCTGATACCTTCCGCAAATCTGGACATGTGCAGATACTGGGTCTCGTACACGTGGTCGTGGCGGATTTTTACGTAGTTACCATTACCTGAAGTATAAGCGACTTCAGTAACCACACCGTCGGCAACTGTGAAGATTTCCGTGCCATGGGGTGCTGCATAATCGGTCCCCAAATGAGGTCTTATGCGCTGTAGGACCGGGTGCATCCGTCTTGGGTTGTACCGGGATGATATCCGGCTGTATCTTACCGGTGCTCTCAGAAAGGCGCGCTTCATCGGCAGACCATCCAGGTCGTAAAACCCGCTGTAGTTCTTATTTTCAAAGTAAATGGCGTAGTTGTCGCCCGACCGGTCAATGTAATTGGCGCCGAGCAAACGTCCTATTCCAACAGCTTCTCCGTCAATCTTCAATTCCTCGTAGAGCAATTTGAACTGGTCGCCTTTTTGAATGTGGTAAAAATCTACTGTCCACGCCAGGGCATCTTCCATTTTGCTGATAAGAGCGGGGTTCATACCTCCATTCTGCATGGCTACCCAAAGGCTGTGGTCGATATGACCGGCTCCCGTTCTGACGACCGTATCAATGGGGTGGCGGTGCACCTCGGCGTACAAACTATCGGGGTCTAAAGAGTACACCACATAACTAAATGGTCCGGGCTTGTAGATAAAATAATCTGCTGCTGTGCTTGTGTCCCGGTTCAAAACAGCGTAGTCCCTGCCTGACCTGAGCCTGCGCACCGAATACGTATCCCGTGTTTCTTGTTCAAGGTCTGCTATGGTGGCGTAGCTTACATTGTGGTTGAGTAAGATGCCCGACAAAAACTCATTGGGCTTTATGGTCGCTTCATGTATGAAAAAAGAGTCTTTAGGGAAGCCAAAGTAGATATCCGGTTCAGTGGGGATGGAAAATGCATCAGCATCTTCTTTCCATTCTGTGGAATTTTCAGGAAGTAAATACAGGAAGGTAAAGGGGAAAATGAATATTATAAACAACCCCAACCATTGTATAGGACGCTTTTTCATGTAATTGTGCAGTTGTCGTGTTTGAACCATTCGTAAGTCAAATCCCACTGTCAATTGATTCGGGAATCGAGACCTCAGTAAATCTACAGACTGCAATAATAAGCAAGTTTTTTGGAATGGGGGAGCCTAAAAGTGTTAAAGTAAGGCAAAAGGGAGGGATTCGAAATCACTCCTCCTCGATAATGGCGTCGTCTATGATCTCATCGCCATCGCCGTCCAGGTCTTCGAAACCGTAAACTTTGCGCTTGTCCTCGGATTTTTTATCGTCTGATTTCTTCTTTACCACCTCGGGCTTTTCGTCAGGCATGGGTCTGCCATCTGCAAAAGCACTGGCCTTTTTAAAAAAGTCATCTTTGTCGTCCAAAAGTGATTTGTCCCGGTACTTCAACGGACCTGAATATTTTTTGGCTTCTTCCTCTTCGATGCGATCCAGCTCGTCCGATTTTTTCTTCACATCGTCTAGAAATTCATCCATGCCCTTTTTTACTTTCGACCCTGCAGCCGAAGCGCGATTTTTCAAGTCTTCCATGGACTCGGAAAAGCGATCCCTTTCTGAATCACTTTCACTTTGGGAGTGGGACTTTTTGGATGAAGTGCGTTCAGCTTCTCCTTTACTCGATTCTTCCTGCCTGTCTTCCAGACTACTTTTGCGAATGCGGTCGGTATCTATTTTGTCTTCCTCGGAAACGAATAGGTCAGTGAGATCATCGGACTGCTTTTGTTTACCGGGTTTCTTGTCTGATTCCCGGTCGGTTTTGCCGGAGACCTTTTCCCCGGATTGCTTTATTTCGTCCTCCATCTCTTTCAAAATCCGCTCGGGGTCAAAGGATTCCTTCTTTTGGCCGAATTCCTCATCTCTGGGTAGGGGGGTGTCTTTGTTATCTCCACCACCGAATATCTTCTTTATCTTACTGAAAAGCCCCATAATGCATGCAAGTTAATGATAATCACAGTATTTAAACAAAAAACCCGGACACAAATTACATTGCATCCGGGCTAACTGATTAACTTTTAACTCTAACCTTAAAAAATCTTTGTAGCGGGGGCGTTTATCGCCGCTACCTGGTAAACTCTTTTAAATCTTCTCTTAAACATAACTACCTCCGTTTT
>PWJP01000231.1 GCA_003559985.1 Saprospirales bacterium | reverse complement strand
TTTTTTCGTAGTAGCGGGGGCAGGACTTGAACCTGCGACCTTCGGGTTATGAGCCCGACGAGCTACCAACTGCTCCACCCCGCGATATAGACCCGCTTTTTTCAAGCGGACTGCAAAGGTAATTGCATTTAGTATATAAACAAACTGCTTCCTGAAAAAAGTTTCGCAAAACTCCTTAAAATGCTGATTGGTAGTGGTTTGTAGTAGGATTTATCAGCGAAAAATATTACAGATGGCGCTCAGCGTGGTAGGATGATCTTACAAGTGGTCCACTCTCCACAAAGTCAAACCCTTTTTCCATACCGACCTCTTTGTACATGGCGAAAACATCCGGGTGGACATACTCCGCTACTTCAATGTGCATTTTGGTCGGCTGTAGGTACTGTCCAATGGTCAGTACATCGCAACCATGTTCCACCAGGTCATCCATGATCTGGAAAACTTCATCATGGGTTTCACCGAGGCCAACCATGATACCGCTCTTGGTTCTCTTACCGTATTCTTTGGTTCGTTTAATCTGTTCGAGGCTGCGGTCGTATTTGGCTTGTGGTCTGACCTTTCTGTAGAGGCTTTGGACCGTTTCCATATTGTGGGAAACCACTTCCTGACCGGCGGAGATCATTCTCTCCAGTGCCCACCAGGTTGCCCGTACATCGGGTATTAAGGTTTCGATGGTAGTATCGGGGCATCTCTCCTTGATCTGGACAACCGTTTGGTACCAGATTTCCGCTCCGCGGTCCTTACGCTCGTCTCTGTTTACGGAAGTGATTACGGCGTGTTTTACACCCATCAGATCGATGGCTTCAGCTACGCGCTCGGGTTCATTCTCATCGTATTCCGGTGGTCTTCCGGTTTTGACTGCACAGAAAGAACACGATCTGGTACATGTGTTGCCGAGTATCATAAATGTGGCTGTTCCCGCACCCCAGCATTCTCCCATATTGGGACAGTTACCGGACTGACATATGGTATTGAGATTGTACTTATCGACCAGTTCCCTGACCCTTTTATATTTTTTGCCAATTGGCAATTTAACTCTCAGCCATTCGGGCTTTCTCTTGCGTTCTTTGGGTGATTCTACTATTGGTAATTCAACCATTTGCAACTCCTTTTTATAAAATACTACCTTCTACTACCAAACTGCAAAGTTAGGTAAAGGTTGATAAAGTAGGGCTTACTATCGGCCTCAATCATAATGGGCACCTCTCTAAAGAACACATCCACCATTACGCCCAATTCAAGTGCTCGTACCCGCTCTTCAAAAGCCCCCCAGGCAAAGTGAACACCTCCTTTAAAGTGCAGGCCTGGAACGAAACTCGTCTCCATAATTCCGGTAAAGAAACCACTGTGTCCCTCTATGAGGCTCTGGTCAAGAAAACGTTCGTGGTTTTCCGACGAATATTTTTCACTGCGCACAGGGCCAAATTGACCGTCTGTGTTGTTCCTCAAATCCAGGTAATAAGGTTTCAGTAATCCAAGGGAGAGGCCTCCCTGATAATTTACGCCCACTGCAATTCCACGCCTTTTGGCTTTTTCTGAAAAGTACCGAAGATTGCCCATCCCACCGCGTATGGCAAAAAAGCTATTCTGCTTTCCGAACACATAGGGTTTAGAGAGCACATTGAATAAACTAACTCTATTGGACTGCCTGACTTCCTTGGAGTGTTTGAGAGTGCTGATCTCTATGTGGTAATAGCTGGTCCGGTAATACGTTTCCAGCTCTCCGAATTTCATTCCAAAACCTATTCCCGAGGTGTGTAAAAAGAGGTCAAAAGCAGTTTCGCGGGTGTAAACAATCCCAGCATCCCGGTCAGGTGGCTGCTCTTCCAGAGGCTGAAAGGTCACCTGTGCTGTAACCGCTGCGTAAGAGAATACGAGCGATAGCGCAATTAACGGTGCTAAAAGTATTTTTAACTTCATTCTTTTATTCCTGTACCTGGCTTGTTAACGCCTTCCGAGGTAAAAAAGTTAGTGTCTGCCCGGCTATATTTTATTTGGACCCCTGGATTCCCGACGACACGGTGTTCTCAAATGTCCATTAACATAACTCCCTGAACTTTGCTATATTTTGCGTGGTGATTTTTCTTAAACTGCTTTTCAAACATCTACTGACTTATCACCATCGAATCTGCATCAAATATAGCCAATAATTTCTAAGCTGCAAAACCGGTTTTTTCAGGATTACCCTTTATGGAATACAGCCGTGGAGTTTGTTCTTTGTAACCCCCAATTTTTTAGTAGCTTGTGTTTTTTCAACAGGTACCAGTTGGACGCAAATTTTCTCAGCCCGTTCTTATAGGGCAGCAATGTTTGAGATAAATATTACATTCGCCTTACAAAATCACTGGCAGAACCCAACCGATGCGAATTGTAGTTATAACTTCGATAATTTCACCCAGACTGGATTACATGCTCCGGTATCTGAAAAATCGCCTCGGTGCTGAATCGGTTGTGGCCTCCACCTTTTTGGAGGGTACGAGACCGGATTTGGTGCTTTATTACGGCAATGAAAGCCCACCGGCAGACACAGATCTCACCGTACCGGATTCAGGACTTTTGAAAAAAGGCGCTGTTGTTGACAAAAATCATGTGGTAGAAGAGCTAAGCAGTGAGGATTTTCTTCTAAAAGAAGGAGCCAATTGTCGGACAGCCATAGACTTTATTGGGCTTGGCTTTTTCCTGTTGAGCAGGATGGAAGAGTACAATCGGCGCGATTCAGAAAAAGATTCTTTTGGGCGTTTTCGCAGTGATGATTCCGTGCTCGCCGACTCTGGGCTTTTACAAATTCCTATAATTGACCAGTGGATTAAACAGCTCCTGGATTGGCTGCGGGAGGTCAGACCCGATTTGGAGTTGTTAAGTCCGGGTTTTGGAATGCAACCCTCCTGTGATATTGACACCTTTTACGCAGTGAAGGGAAAGTCATTGTTGCGTTCTTTTGGCTCCGGTGGGGCGCAACTTCTGAGAGGAGACCTTAGTGGAGTGGGGGAGCGTCTCAGATTTCATATTGGCAGTGCAAAAGATCCATACGATAAATTGGAGTTGCTTGTCCGTGATGCTGAAAAGCTTCAGAGTAAACTGTATTGCTTTCTACTCTTTCCGTCAAAAAAATCCAGGCCACAAGACCGCAGCGGATTGGATGAAAAATTTCCATTCAAAAAGGAAATATTAAAATGGGGAAACAGAATTATCTGGGGTCTCCATCCGTCATTATACAGCAACCACTCAGCGGAAATAATTTTGAGGGAGAAAAAGCAAATGGAGGAGTTGGTAGAACAACCTATTGAAATTTCCAGGCAGCACTTTTTAAATCTTTGCTTCCCCGATACCTACAGAGCCTTGATCGATGCGGGAATAAGTGAGGACCACAGCATGGGGTTTCACGATTTGCCCGGATTCAGGGCCGGAACATCGAGGCCCTTTTATTGGTACGATTTGGAAAGGGAAGAAATCACAACGTTGAAGGTGCATCCACTGGTTTTTATGGACGCGTCTGTGAAGCACCACATGGCTGCCGGGCCTACTGAGTCCTGTGAACTTGTAAGTCAACTTATGGAAGAGACATATACAACCAATGGGATTTTTTCCTATCTTTGGCACAACAGTTCACTGTCGGGATTTGACGGTTGGAAAGACTACCGAAGGGTGTATGAATTTATTATAGAGCGAGCAGAAAAGCTTTAGATGAAGTAGTGATTGTTTTTCAATAAACCATGAAATAATATGCTAAAAGACCTTTCAAAAAGTGCATCCATTCTCAATGATTATGTAGCTGAGATGCGGGATGCAGAGAAGCAAAAAGACAGACTTAGATTCAGGAGTAACATCAATCGCTGCGGCCAAATGATTGCTTACGAAATCAGCAAAACTCTGAATTACCGGAAGCAAGAAGTTGAAACTCCACTGGGTGTCGCTGAATGTCAGGTGATGGATCAGGATGTGGTAATAGCCTCCGTAATGCGGGCTGGCCTCCCATTTCATCAGGGATTCTTGGATGTTTTTGACAAGGCCGACAATGCTTTTGTTTCGGCATATCGGAAGCACCACAAAGACGGTACCTTTGAAATCGACCTCCAGTATTTGACCTGTCCCGATTTGGAGGGCAGGGTATTGATACTCTGTGATGCCATGTTGGCAACCGGGGCCTCACTCCACAAAACTCTGGAATATCTCGAAAACTACGGCAAACCTTCCAAAGTACACATTGCGACTGTTATTTCTTCGACTGATGGTGTGAAGTACATTCGGAGGTATCACTCCAAAGCCATAATCTGGACTTGTGCTTTGGACGAAGAGCTCACTGCCAGGTCGTATATCGTTCCCGGACTGGGAGATGCAGGGGATTTATCATTTGGAGAGAAATTGCAAGAGTGAGTCTGCGAATTTTATAGAATAGAACCATTATTAAAAATTTTGTCATTATCTTCGCCATAAGAAAACCAACTACAGATGAAGTCACACAAGAGGGAAATCGTTTTATACTACAATCCTGAGACGAGCAGTGGAAAAATGACGGCTGCTTATGCCAGGAGTTTGAGTCACAATGTAATATTGTATTCCTTTAAGGATGCGCCGGCCACTGAGACCTATTGGCGCGGCATCGTGGAGATGTTGGATATGCATCCTAAAGAAATGCTTGACAAATCAAAGCCCTATTATCAAAAAGAAATCAGGGGTAAAGACTTTGATGATGAAGGATGGCTTTATGTATTGAAGAGAAATCCTGATTTGATTAAATACCCAATTGCTATTAGGGGTAATCAGGCAGTATTTTGTCACACCCCGACCGCTATTCTAAAGTTGGTGAGCCCTTCTAATACTGACAAATATCACTAAAGGATTAATATTGCCTTTATTCTGTAGTCTAACTCCCTTCAACCTGGCAGGCATGCAAGCCGGATTGATTCATCACACAATCTTTAACAAATGGGCGGTGGCTTGAATCCCATTTTGGTGCTGGGGCTCGTTGGGGCCTATTTCGTTTTGCTTTTGATCGTATCCTACTTTACGGGAAAAAAAGCCGACAATTCCACCTTCTTTCTCGCAAATAGAAATTCACCCTGGTTTGTAGTTGCCTTTGGGATGATTGGGGCCACGCTCTCTGGAGTAACCTTTATCTCCATTCCCGGAGTGGTGGGTGGTGATGGGCTTAATCAGGCTTTATCCTACATGCAACTGGTTTTTGGATATATACTGGGGTATGTGGTAATTGCTCAGATTTTACTTCCGCTGTATTACCGGCTTCAACTCACCACCATTTACGGCTATTTGGGTCAGCGATTTGGACCGGTTTCCTACAAAACCGGTTCTGCATTCTTTTTGCTCTCGCGTTCCATAGGTTCTGCTTTCCGCTTATTCCTGGTGGCGATTGTGCTCCATCAATTTGTATTAATGCCCTTTGGGATCAATTTCTTCTGGACGGTGGTTTTTACCATCTTGCTGATCTACGTTTATACTTTCCGGGGGGGGATTAAAACCATTGTTTATACCGATACACTTCAAACACTCTGTATTCTTTTGGCAGTCCTTTTTACCGTTTACAGCATAACTGAAGAGATGAGCTTCAGCCTGACCGATATTCCCAATGAGATCCGGGACAGTGGATACGGTCAGATGTTCTTTTTCGAAGGAGGATGGGCGGATCCCAACATCTTTTTCAAACAGTTTTTCAGTGGCGCGCTGATAACTATTGTAATGACCGGGCTTGATCAGGACATGATGCAAAAAAACCTCACCTGCCGGTCCCTGCGCGATGCCAAGAAAAACATGTACACCTTTACCGTCATCCTTGTTCTGGCTAACCTGCTTTTTTTAACGCTGGGCGCCATGCTCTACATTTACGCAGCCGAACTGGGGGTTGCCATACCCGAGCGAACCGATGAACTGTATCCCATGCTCGCTATCGAATACCTTCCACCCGCGGTGGGTATTTTGTTTATCCTCGGTCTGATAGCAGCTGCATACAGTTCTGCAGATTCGGGACTGACTGCGCTCACCACTGCTTTTTGTGTTGATTTTCTCGGGTTTAAAACCAGCGATAATGGGCCTGATGTCAAAAGGAAGCGATTCGTTGTGCACATTGGACTTAGTCTCTTACTCCTGGGTATTATTATTTTGTTTCACTCCCTCAATAACGAAGCGGTAATCAACGGTTTATTTATCGCGGCAGGATACACCTATGGACCACTGTTGGGACTGTTTACCTTTGGCTTGTTTACCAATCGAAAGATCATAGACAAATGGGTGGTGTATATTTGTCTCGCCGCTCCCATACTCTCCTTTTTGATCCACTATTTCAGGGCGGAATTGCTGTGGGGCTTTGAATTTGGATTCCTTATCCTTGCAGTGAATGGGTTGCTGACGTTTCTCGGACTGTGGATGATTTCTAAACCAAAGGATTAAAAGCTTTGAGATTGAAAACACTGGGATAAGAAATAGGCGTTTTTAATTAACGATCGTTTTTTTCGGGGAAAGTAATGGTTACCCTATAATAATGGACTGGTTTTGATCAAAAGAATCTATAAATACTTAGTACCGGAATCGCGGAGAATTTCTCTGAGAGAGGCCGTGATGAGATTAACTGCACCATTGTACTTCGGAAACCGATTTTCCTGTAATTGTTGCAACAGGTCATTCAGAAAGTTTATTCCTAAAGGACACATTTATCGTCCCAACGCACAATGCCCCAGTTGCATGTCGCTCGAGCGGACCAGGGTACTGGATCTTTTTCTCAATAGGGAATTGGGTGTTTTCGATAAAAATGGTCTTAAGATACTTCACTTTGCGCCGGAAAAAGCCCTGGTAAAAAAACTATCCAAAATACCAGGGGTGGAATATGTGGATGCCGATATAAACCCTGCTTTTGCAGGAAATGTAATCGACATCGAGTCCATTCCCTTTGAGGACGAATATTTTGATTTGATTGTTTGCTCGCATGTACTCGGTCATGTGAAAGACGAGGCTGCAGCAGTAAATGAAATGTACAGGGTAATAAAACCTGGTGGACTTGCTATTGTGATGACACTATTGAGTGACAGGGTGTATACTTTTGAAGATCCGGCTATTAAAACAGTGGAGGAGCGATTGCAGAATTACGGTGAGGTTGATTTGCAAAGACTTCACGGCCTGGATTTTAGTTCCCGGCTTGAAAAGGGTGGTTTTTCCGTGGAGGAGATAGATTACAGGGAAAAATTCTCCCCCGAAATTCAGCTAAAATACGCATTGGGGGATGGCGCCCGGGAAAAGATATTCAAATGCACCAAAGGTCAGCCAGTTATTTCCCGACCGGCTAGCTGACCGTTCTCGATACGTATTACTTCATCACAGAGATGATCGAGTACCTTTCGCTCGTGGGAGACCACCCAGCAATTGATCCCTTTATCCAGCACCAGCATCTGTACGAGTTTGATAACCTCTATTTTCCAGTGGATGTCCAGTGTGGTTACGAATTCGTCAAAAACAATGCCCTCCGGTTTACTTAACAAGGCGCGAATGATGGCAAAACGCTGTACCTGTCCGCCACTCAATTGGGAAGGCAACCGGTCGATTAGTTCTTCCTCCAGGCCGCATTTATCCATCAACTCCCCAATCCGTTCTTCTTCATCTGCTCTTGACCCCAGGTATATATCACTCAGTTGCCTTTTGATACTCCGGGCCGGATTAAAAGAAGATACTGCATCCTGGAAAATCATTTGAATATTGGGGAAATCGGGATCTCGAAGGCCGTTAATAAAGGGTTTTTCTCCGAACATCAAGCGCCCACCTGTAGGGCTTTCCAGACCACATAGTATTTTTGCAATACTGCTTTTCCCACTTCCCGTAGGTCCCCAAATCCCAACCTTACAGCCTGGTTCGAAATCCAGATCGATTTTTTTCAGTGCTAAGTAACCACCGGATTTTGAAAGCAAGCCCGTCTGCCTGTATTGCAAACTGACTTGTTCCAACCTTACCTTCCCGGCTGAGGATATAGGGGCCCTTTTCCCATTTTTGATTATGTGGGGCTGGAGTATGGTACTGTGGTAGAATAAATCATACTTTTTAAACAGCGAAATAGTATAGGTATCTTCAGCATTTAAGGCATCTTCAGCTTTTCCATCGAATCTCACCGCACCCTCTTTTAGAACTATAATCCGATCCGTTTTCTCCCGGGCAATTTGTAGGTCGTGGGTGATTAGCAGGAGGTTGTAATTATTCTCACGGCTCAGACGAATCATGAGATCCAGCACATCTGATCCTGTTTTGGCATCCAGTGCAGAAGTGGGTTCATCTGCTATAAGTATGTCGGGCTCGGTGCAAATCGCCATAATCAATGCCACCCGCTGCAATTGTCCACCGGACAACTGGTGTGGATAGCTGTTTAGTATTCTGGCCGGGTCATTGAATCCGGTCGATTCTAGGAGTTTTTCAAGTGTTTTGAGCTGTATGGATCGGTCAGGTTGGATTTTTCCCAGTCGCTCAGTAAGCTGTTTGCCAATCCTCAGCACGGGATTAAAGGCACTGAGCGGTTGTTGCATGACGAACCCAAGGTGAAATATTCTCAATTCCCTCATCTCCCTGCTTCCGGCTTTCAGGACATTGATAGATTGGCCTGCTCCTTTACTGACAATAACCTCTCCTGTAGCCTGCAAACCCTTTGGCAAAAGGCCTCCTATGGAAAGACCGGTGAGAGTTTTTCCCGCGCCACTCTCTCCGATAATGGAGGTAATTCCCCCTCTCTTAAAGCTCAGGTAAGGGATATGCAGCAGTGGTTTTTCCCGTCCTTTTTCCGCTTTAATTCGAAAATCCCTGAAGGTCAATGCCCGGTCCGATTCACTCATGCCTGGTCGTTTCACATCGATAGGGCAAATATACCTTTTTTGTACGCAATCCTGGATTGAGTGAGTTTACCGGAGCTAAGGGGATTGAGAACCATCCTATTTGTTGCGGAAGTAAACCGAAGGCTGGGAATTTTTAAAATAAATCCGCAATGGTGGAAAAAATGAGTCCGTTCGTCGCAAAAATTCGGCTGAATACTCAAAATTGTCGTAACATTGGTCTTTGTTGAAAAACGGTTGATATGTGCATTATAAAAACCAATGGTCTCACCAAGCACTACGGACGGGTGCGGGCTCTTGAAAATTTGAACCTCGAACTGAAAAAAGGGGAGGTTTTAGGTCTGTTGGGACCCAATGGAAGTGGAAAAACCACTACACTGTCGATTTTATTGGGAATAATAAAGCCGGATCTGGGGTCTTACCTGTGGTTTGAGGGTAAGTATGACAGGCCACTACTCAAGGTGGGCAGCATATTGGAAACTCCCAATCATTACACCTATCTGAGCGGGTGGGAAAATTTGCGAATTGTGGCTCATATAAAGAAAGTACCGGAGACGGGACTGATGGAAATCGCAGACCAGGTGGGGTTGAAAGGTAGAATATACAGCAGGGTCAGTACCTACTCACTAGGAATGAGACAGCGCCTGGCCATCGCCTGTTCTCTGATCGGTGATCCGGAATTGCTCATATTTGACGAACCCACCAATGGATTGGATCCACAGGGAATAGCAGAAGTGCGAAAACTTATTAATGATATTGCGGGAACAGGAAAGACCATAATAATGGCCTCTCACATACTGTCCGAAGTGGAAAAAATCTGCTCTCATACCGCGGTATTGAACAATGGACGCCTCATTGCCTCCGGGCCTGTTGCTGAATTGCTCAAACAGACCAACAGCTATTTATTGGCCTACCGGGATGCCGAAAAGTTGCAGGAGGTGCTTACCGGTTTTGAAGGATATGTCAGCCATCACTTCGATGGAGAAGCAGTGCATACTGAATTGGAAGAAAATTTTGATGGCACTGATCTCAACGCTTATTTGCACAGTCGGGGAATCAGTGTCTCCACCCTCGCCTTTAAAGAAAGGAAATTGGAAGATGCCTTTATGGATATGTTGGCAAAAGATAAAACCAGCAGTTCCCGGGCCTGATTTAGTTAATTAGCATATTCGAAGAATTGATTGTAGAAAGGCTGTAAGAATTGCCTCAGTTAGATTTTTTCAAAAGCAAAGTACAAATGAAGCATTTACTTCAACTTGAATGGATGAAATACCGGGGAAACAAGACCATGGTGATATTCTTTATTGCTACCCTGGTTCTTTATCCCGCCGGGCTTTTACTCACTCACATTTTCCTCACCTCAGTAATTCCCGAGGAATTGCCCGTTGACCTTTTTAAGTTTCCGGAAATATGGGCACTTACCGGATATGTGGCCAATTGGATTACCTATTTTTTTATTGTGTTGATGGGTATGCAAATGATTACCCTGGAGTACAGTGGTAAAACACTTCGACAAAATCTCATTACCGGCTTGACCAGGGCTGAATTTTTGATGTCCAAGGTGCAGTTTTTGGCTTTGGCCTGCCTGATTCTTACAATTTGGTTTGGCATAGTAACTCTATTACTCGGCCTTTATGCAGGAAGTGAATTTCAGTTTGAAATATTTGAGGTGCTAAAGTACCTGTTTCTTCATTTCCTTATGGTATTTGCCTACGGCTTTGCAGGTATGTTGATTGGATTGGTATTCAGGGTGCTGGCATTGAGCTTTATCCTGTTTTTCATTTACGCTTCTTTTATCGAGCCTGCTTTTTCCCGCCTGGTTCATAACAATATTTTTGGAGGCAACACTTATCTGTACTATCCCGCCAATGCATTCAAGGACCTTTTGCCTTTCCCTTACTACAGTCAAATTACAGAGATGATGCCACCCGAAGAGCAGATACAATTTACACTCACGGAGAGTCACGCGATAGTGGCCACTATCATTTATTTGGGGTTGATGGGCGTATTGGCGTGGAAGAAAATGCAGCGGAGTAATTTTTGACTCTCCCTTTTAGAAAAAAAATCTTGGAGTCATCCTACTTTAAGTAGAATTGTATTACCTTTGCAGCCTTTAAAGCTCACTGGTCACTGGTTGGCTTGTGTGAGTATTGTCTTACTACAAAAAATGATTTAAATGCCAGTAAAACTCAGGCTGCAGAGAAAGGGT
>PWJP01000223.1 GCA_003559985.1 Saprospirales bacterium | reverse complement strand
TCATAGGATTTAAGTGTTAAGAGGGTTATAAATGACATTGGCCTGTGCGAAAAAACGGACCGACATTGTATATTTGGAGCTAATGAAAGTAATTAACACAGGATTTTACCATATGAAAATATTAAAACACCTAATCATACCCATTCTTCTACTGATGGCCTTGTCCGCTCAGGGCCAAACTGCCCTCAATGTAGATTCTGTCGGGCATTTGGATTACCCAGCCAATGCCAGTGATGTTTGGGGCTATGTGGCTCCGGATAGTACTGAATACGCAATTATGGGGGTGTTTAATGGCACTGCTGTGATAGACCTGTCCGACCCATCAGATCCGGAGGAGTTTCTCTTTGTCGATGGGGCCAACAGCACCTGGAGAGATATGGCGACCTGGGACGAATACATTTACGTCGTGGCCGATGTGGGCTCCGATGGACTGCTCATTATCGACATGGCAGATGCCCCTGATTCCGCACAGTACAAATTCTGGCAACCCATGATAGACATCAACGGTGTTGAGATCCAACTCAGACGCTGCCACAATATGTGGATTGATGAGGACGGTTATGCCTACTTATCGGGCTGCAATATGAATTCAGGAGGTGTACTGATTGTCGATATTCACAGCGATCCGTGGGAGCCGGAATTTGTGGCTGCGGCTGCCAACAACTATTCGCACGACAACTTTGTCAGGGACAGTATGCTCTACAGCGCTGAAATATACCAGGGGCAATTTTCCGTACAGGATGTTACTGATCGGACCAATCCAATCCTGGTCAACAGCCAGAATACCTCATCAAGTTTCACCCACAATTGCTGGTTGTCTGACGATGGAGATTACATTTTTACTACCGATGAGGTTGCCAACGCCTATATTGATGCCTATGACATTTCGGATATTTTAGATATCGAGTTTGTATCCTCCTTCCGGACAAAAACGAATAAAGGAGAGGGAGTTATTCCCCACAACGTTCACTACCACGAGGGCTTTCTGGTAATATCCTATTACACGGACGGGGTCGTAATTGTGGATGCGCACCGACCGGAAAATATGGTTAAAGTGGGGCAATTCCCCACATTTTCAGGCCCACCGGGGGGATTTAATGGCTGTTGGGGAGCCTATCCCTTTTTGCCATCCGGCCTGCTGCTTGCCTCTGACATTCAATCCGGCCTATTCGTACTCGAGCCGGATTACAAGCGGGCTTCCTATCTTGAAGGAAAAGTGACATCGGCTACCACCGGGGCCAATATCCCCAATGTGGAGGTGGAAATACAGCTCAATTTCCCAAATGAAGAAATCACCGGTGCCGATGGCAATTATAAAACCGGGATCCCGGAAGAGGGTTTTTACGATGTGACATTCTCTCACCCAGACTACCAGGATACAACCATTGAGGTGGAACTGGAGCGTGAAGTGGTAACCATACTGGATGTCGCGCTGTTTCCACCGGATTGCAACGGGCCCGAAAGCCAGGCAGATCAACTGGAAGCTGAAAGACTCTTTGACAACAAAATTCAACTCAATTGGGTGAGAGGGGATGGTGACCTAGTCATTGGAATTGCCAGAAAAGGCGACCCGGTCAACAGACTGCCCGAACCCGGTGAGAGCTATTCGGCCGATGCGGAATTCGGCATGGGTGATCATCTCGGCCAGGGGAATTATGTAGTCTATTCCGGCTCCGGAACAGATGTATCCGTTACAGGACTGGAACCGAATTCAGACTATCACTTCGCCTTTCTGGAATACGACACAACTGACCTTTGCTACCTCTATCCGCCCCTTGAAAATTCCTTTAGCACCTTGGGTGCAACTGCTGACCTTCAACTGGAAAAAACGGTTGAAGGCAATGACTTTCAGCCGGGAGACACCATCCATTTTGAGCTGTCAATTACCAATCTGGGCCCGGAATCATCGGGCAGCATTACGCTGATGGACAATCTACCTCCCGAACTCAGCTACCTCAATGCAAACCCATCGCCTGATTCCATTACCGGCAGCAGTGTTTTTTGGACATTGGGCAGTCTGGATTCGGGAGATTCAATCAATGTAAATTTGGAAACCGTGGTGGACAGCCAGCCAGAGAATGTTACCTTTTTCAACCTGGCTAGTGTTTTTGGAGAGATTTCTGACCCGGATAGCACCAATAATATTGACAGTGTGCAAATTTCAATTGATTGCGACATCGACTCCTGCAATGACATCACCATTTCAACTGAGGTTGACCAGTGCGGGGCAGTGGTGGATTATCCTTTTTCAAATTGCGATATACCCTCTGGCTCATTTTTTCCAGTGGGGACAACCATCGTAAGCTGTGAAGTGACCAATCCCTGTGGTCAAACGGACAGTTGCAGCTTTGAAGTAACTGTAATTGACTCCGTGCCACCAGTTATCGATGACTGCCCGCAAATGCTCACTATTGTGGCATGTGAGTTAGATGCTTTGCAAAACCCTTCTTATTCAGATACACTGACCCAGAGCAGTTATTCACAATTCAGCGACTCCGTAAACCAGGGATCGGCCCAAGATAATTGCGGGATCAAATCCGTGGCCTATGTGGATTCCCTGAGCGGGGAATGTCCTTATGAAATTTACAGGAATTGGATAGTTGCAGACTCTTTTGAAAACCAATCCCAGTGCCAGCAACTCATCTCTATTCAACCGGATAGTCTTACGCTCGTTTGCCCACAAGACACCATCATCACTCAATGTCTCAATGAACAGGCAATTTCCGATTTGTTTTGGGATTGGGTGGATGTGGCACAAATGAATGGTGGATG
>PWJP01000158.1 GCA_003559985.1 Saprospirales bacterium | reverse complement strand
TGTAAAAACCTGAAGTGTGAGAAACAGACAACTCCGTATCGAAAGGCGGTAAATTGGACTTGCCTGGGGTGGGTATATCAAATTCCACTAGTGCAGGACCACCATCGGGTATCCGTCCATATGACTGATCTCTTTCCAGTTCAACAGGAGGGATGTAGTCCAAAAGTTGACCGTTCGGATCTGAGAGCATGAGGGGCTCTCCGGCGGCTGCAATTCTAAAATTGGTGTGCAATTCAGTGCCGAAGCGGTTTTTTCCAGATGCATAAACCAGTAAAAATTCTCCCGGCTCCAATTCCACCAACGGAAACCGCCAGCGCAGTGGATTGTCATAATCGTCAGAGAGATAGAAACCCTGCAAACTCACTGTTTCGTCACCGCGATTGTACAACTCGATCCAGTCCTCAAAATCCCCGTCCTCATCGGCGATTGTAATGCCGTTGGACGCCATAAACTCATTGATCACCACCTGGGAATTCTGGGCAAAAAGCCCGGGAATCTGCCAAAAGAGAAATAAGCTCCCAGTTAGCACCCAAAGGGAAGAAGCCCGAAAATTTATACCTAAATCTGCCTTCAAAATTCTTTATTTTACACAACCCATTTATTTGAGCAGCCAAAATTAAGCATTACTGACCTGGAAGCAAAACCGCTTTATTTTGACTGGGTTCCGCAACATATAACTTAAGGGATCAAGTAATAATCCCCACCGATTAATGACGTAAACATATGGAAAAATAGTTGGCCGGATTATTTTTTAACAATACCCCGGCAGACCAAATTGGTCAGTACAAGGAAGTCCGTTTTTTTTAAACCAAATTTCGCCGTAACTTTGTTTAATCTATCAAACAGCGGAGATATCAGCTATGCAGTCATTTTTCAAGACACCAAAAAATGCCACCTTTCAGTACATTCCGCGCTTTTACGATGAGCGCAAGGAAGAACTGGAGGATTTTCACAATCAATACGATGAAAATCAGGACCCCGATCGCGTCAAGTCCAGGGTGCTTCGAAAAATGAGGTCTCGCTATTACAGCAGAGGTAAATACGCCCAAAAAGCCATACGAAAATCCAGAACCAACGTTTTTCTCATAGCTATGGCCCTTCTGGCGCTGGCCATTCTCATACTGGCCGCCTTTCCGGAAATAACTAATATCTGATACAAGTCCAATAAAGAGACCCTTATTGAATGAGTAATATCATCAAACTCCTTCCCGATCACGTTGCCAATCAAATCGCTGCCGGTGAGGTGATCCAAAGGCCGGCATCTGTAGTCAAGGAATTGATGGAGAACGCCATTGATGCAGGAGCGGATGACATCCAGCTTATTTTAAAGGATTCCGGTAAAAAACTTATTCAGGTGGTGGACAACGGCCGCGGCATGAATGAGAGTGACGCACGGCTTGCCTTCGAGCGACATGCCACCAGCAAGATAAGCAGCGGAGAGGACCTGTTTAACATCCACACAATGGGTTTCAGGGGTGAGGCTTTGGCCTCCATTGCCGCTGTGGCACATGTTGAATTGATAAGCCGGCAACCGGAAGAGGAAATAGGGACCAAAATTTTAATCGAAGGATCGGAAGTGACTGCCCAGGAGCCCTTTGCAGCCGTACCGGGCACCTCACTCTCTGTCAAAAACCTCTTTTACAATGTACCCGCTCGCCGAAAATTTTTAAAGTCAGAAAGGGTGGAGCTGCGGCGGATCATTCAGGAATTCGAGCGCATAGCACTGGGATTTCCCGATGTCCAATTCACTCTCTTCAATGACGAAAAAGAGCTCGTCAGGGTTCACAGAGGCAGTCAAAAAGATCGCATTCTGGGGCTTTTTGGAAAAAAACTCAATGAAAAACTGTTCCCCATTCAGGAGGAAACCGAATTTTTAAAACTCTCAGGCTTTTGCGTCAAACCGCAGTTTTGTAAAAAATCACGAAAGGAGCAGTTTCTATTTCTGAACAAGAGATTTTTTAAAAGCGGATATCTTCACCACGCAATTAAAGGGGCTTACGAGGGTCTTCTGCAACCAGATCAAAATCCCTCCTACTTTCTCTTTATGGAAATGGACCCCGGTCTGGTGGATGTCAATGTGCATCCGACGAAGCAGGAAATAAAATTCAGTGACGAGCGGGATATTTATCACATGGTACGCGTAACGGTGCGACACGGATTGGGCAAACACCAACTCACACCCACCCTGGATTTCGACGTGGAAAGGGGTCAGCGGGATATCGCAAGTGGTCAAACGAGCGGAAATCGGCCTCAATCAGGTCAGGGAGGGGGTGGAGGATTTTCAGCCCCCGGGCAAAAAAGAGATTCCGGCGGCGACAACTGGGCCCATATTTTTGAGGGGGTGCGTAAAGAAATGACCGAACAGCCCGGAGCGAGTCAAATGGATATTGAGGGTGATCCCCAAAAAGGGGAAGGTGACTACCGGAATTTCTTTCAGGTACTCAACCGCTATGTGGTTGTAGCCACCAACAGGGGACTTGCTCTGATCGACCAGCGCGCAGCACATGAGCAAATGCTGTACGAGGAATTCGCAGAGTCCATTGAGCGGGATGAGGGATCCACCCAAAATCTTTTGTTTCCGAAAACCGTGGAAGTTCCCGCTTCAGATTCCTCTGTATTACAGGACATTCTCCCTACCCTTCAAAAGACAGGGTTTCAACTTGAACATTTTGGTGGAAATACCTTTGTTATTCACGGTGTTCCTGCAATCTGGACCAAAGAACTCGATCCGGGGGACATGCTTGCGGAAATTTTGGAAAACTATAAACTGAAGG
>PWJP01000042.1 GCA_003559985.1 Saprospirales bacterium | reverse complement strand
GAAGGCGTCACCGTCATCAACATCACCCACGACATGAAAGAATCCCTGTACGGTGATCGCATCATCGTCTTAAAACAAGGCCGCATCCTCAAAGACGACAAAACCAAAGCCGTCTTGGAAGACCAAGAAACCCTCGAAAAATCCAACCTGGAGATGTTGCTTCCGCTCCGGGTCTTACGCTTGCTTGAGGCCAAAAACCACGCAGACGAGAAAGTGAGGTCGTACCTATGGCAATTAAGTTTAACCGGGTAGACTTCAAATACAAAGGCCACGACAAAAAAGGCTACCTCGCCTTGTCCAACATCAACCTGTCAATTGACGGCGAAGGTGAATTCATCACCCTAATCGGTGAAACCGGTAGCGGGAAAACCACCCTCGTCCAACACATGAACGCCCTGCTTGTCGCCGACAGCGGCTCGGTTGACGTCTATGGCATCAGAGTTGAAAAAGAAGCGGTCAAAAAGAAACGGATTCGCCTCAACCCAATCCGCAAAAAAGTCGGCTTGGTTTTTCAGTTCCCTGAGTACCAACTGTTTGAAGAAACCGTCTTAAAAGACATCACCTTCGGCCCGAAAAACTTCGGCGTCTCCGAGGAAAAAGCCGTTGAAACCGCCAAACGCGTCATTAAAATCGTTGGTTTAGACGAATCGTACTTGGATCGCAGCCCCTTTAACCTAAGCGGCGGCGAGAAAAAACGTGTCAGCATCGCCGGCATTTTAGCAATGGAACCCGACATCCTCATCTTGGATGAACCGACAAGCGGGCTTGACCCCCTGGGAAGAAACGCCCTTTTAAAAGTCTTCTTTGACATCCATGAAAAACTCAACAAAACCGTCATCATCATCACCCACGACATGAACACCGTCTATGAGTACGCCAAACGCGTCCTCGTTATGCGTGATAGCTACCTCGTCTATGACGGCGACCCCGTCAACTTGTTCACCACAAAAAACATCCAAAACTGGAACCTTGACACACCGGACGTCCTTGAACTCACAAGGCGCCTAGAAAGCGACCTCAACATCACCCTAAAAACCCGCCCCCGCTCCGCGGCGGCCCTCACCGAGGCGCTTGAGGAGGTGCTTCGATGAACAACATTGTCATCGGACGCTTCGTTCCGGGCAAAGGGTTCTTGTACCGCATGGACCCACGCACGAAGATAATTTCGCTTGTGCTCCTGATGGCCTCGGCCTTCGTCATCCGCAGCTTTAACGCGATGTTCATCGCCGTCGCCTTGCTTACGCTGCTTTTGATTGCCGGACGCATCAACATCATCCGCGTCATTTTAGGCTTACGCCCGCTCATGTACCTGCTCGCCTTCACCTTTATTTTCCAACTGCTCTTCAACACCCAAGGCGAACTCATGGCCGCGTGGACGCTACACTATTCCCCCCTAAACATCCTTGTTGTAACCGCGCTTATTGTCACGTGGTTCTTTACACGACGACGCATTAAGTTCAAGTTTCTCTACTTCCTCGCCACCGTCATCGGCTCGGTTGCCCTGTTTGCAACCTTGCGCCTTGGCGATTCCTTTGCGACGGGCACCTTAGAGATTTATGAGAACGCCCTCACAACCGGCTTCTTCATCGTGATGCGCCTCATGATTATCGTCACGCTATCGACGATCTTAACCCTTACCACCAAACCAACCGACCTCAACCTCGGATTGGAATCGGTGATGAGCCCGCTTAAAGTCTTCAGAATTCGCACCGAGGAAATGGCGATGATTATCTCAATCAGCCTACGCTACATCCCCACGCTGCTTGATGAAGCCAACAAGATTATGCTTGCCCAAGCCAGCCGTGGCGTCGACTTCGCCGAAGGCAAATTTAAAGACAAAATCATGCAGATCGTCTCGCTGCTTGTGCCGATGTTTATCATCAGCTTCAAACGAAGTGACGAACTTGCCAACGCCATGGAAGCCCGCAGTTTCGTACCGGGAAACCCACGAACCCGCCTGCATCAACTGACCTGGAGCGGCGCCGACACCGTCGCCCTCATCATCAGCATTCTCGCGTTGACCGCGGTCATCACTTCCCGCGTGGTGATGTAACATGAACCTCATTGACGCGTTAAAAAACACCGACATCAACCAAATCATCGCAATGCTTGACCCACACGTCGCCATCAAAGTTCCAAACCACCCACTATCCATCGATAAAACCGGCGTCGCGCGTTTACGCGAGGCGTTTTTCGACACCGTCGATAACGTCTACGCCCACCACACAACCCTCATTGTCGAAGGAAAAAAAGATGGTACACCTTGCCAAGCCAAACTCAAAACCAAGGGCGATCGCATCACCGCCTACTACCAAGAAACGCCCCTGAACCCAAACCGCTTCGCCGTCGAGCTCGCCTTTAACGGAACCTTGTACGAAG
The DNA here is from genome assembly GCA_003559985.1 of Saprospirales bacterium. Taxonomy (GTDB): domain Bacteria; phylum Bacteroidota; class Bacteroidia; order Chitinophagales; family Saprospiraceae; genus PWJY01. The sequence continues at coordinate 408 of PWJP01000042.1, read as the reverse complement.
GCTTCCAACGCCAGCCGGGTAAAAGAACCATTCAAGGTGAACTTGAATCGGCCCTGCGCGGCCTCTTCCAACAGCCCATCGACATCCATCCCGCTTCGCGCACCGACGCCGGCGTCCACGCCGCGCACCACGTGTTTCACATGGATGCGATCACGCCGCTTGCGGCCGAGGAGATCAAGTCTTTGCTGAATAGGATGTTGCCGGAAGACATTAACGTGCTCGACGTAAAACGCGTCCCCGGCGTCTTTCACGCCCGCTACGACGCAACGGGAAAAACCTATCGGTATCGGTTGCTGCACGTGGACGACCCGCTTCGGGCCCACACCACAATGCGCACAAAGCCCATCGACACAGGCAAACTAAGAAACATCTTAGAAACCTACATCGGGACCCACGACTTAAAAAATG
>PWJP01000101.1 GCA_003559985.1 Saprospirales bacterium | reverse complement strand
TGGGTGGTCTTTCGGGTTGCCGGAGGGTCTCCCTGAGTATGGATTTGTCTTCAATGGGCCGGGGTTCAAATCTCGCCCCGGGGCGAAGATGGGGGAGTGATTCCCGCTCATTCAGTGCCTGAACATTGTTCATGGGAGTGGGTGTGAACCAGATCATGTACTTAAGTCGCAATCGATTGGTTTCTGGCGGATCGCCTGCTCTAATGACTTCATTTACAAAGCGCGAGCAGTTGGTGCCATTGGGGACGAAAGGTCCGTAAGGCAAGGGGCTGTTCTTTTGCATTTGGAGTGCGTGCCTTTTGGCCTTTTGAAAATTGATTTCGCATTCTCCCGCCTGGATTTTGCCCTCCCCGTGGCACTCTTCATTGTATTGGATTTCGGAAAGGATATCGGTCTTGTTGGTCAGGGTTTTGCCATCCGCGGAAAAGCTGGCCCTGGTTTCAACCTTCAGTCCCGGGTCCGTCAATTCCGACCTCACTCTGCCAAAACGGTAAGGGGCCTGGTAGCGGCCAAAGTCAAAGTATCTGCATTTTCCATCGGTTTTATCGATTAAAAGCACTGCAGCGTGCCCGACTTTGTAGTAGTGATTGCGGCAGACACCCATTGAGTTCAAGATAGTATCATACCATCCGCCGGCCTGTCTGCAGTAAGTTTCCGGCCAGGCCAGTGCAATTGCGATCCCGCTGTAGTTTTTACTGCTCATTTTTCAACCCATTTTCCGCATGGTCCAATTTTGAACCCTCCGTAGTCAGGTAATCGAAAAAACGGTCAATATCGCTTTTCTCCAGATCGGGATTCACTATCACCAGGCGTATGGTCAACTCACTTCCTATATGGGAAAAATTAACCATTGTTTTGCCTGATTTTCTGAGGTTCTCCCTGAGTTTCAGATTGAATTGGTTGAGGTCTTTGTGGTGTTTGGGCAGGTATCTAAAACATACAGTCAGTGATTGCCGGGCTGTCATCAATTCGAGGCGGTTAGTTTGTTTCACCTTTTTTTCCGCATAAGTAGCCAACTCCAGGAGTTTGTTGATTCGCTTCCGGTAGCCATCTGTTCCGTGGTATTTCCAGGCGAGCCACAACTTTACCGCATCCACTCTTCTGCCACATTGAATAGATTTTTCTCCCAGGTCCCTTTCCTCCTCATTGTGATGAAAAATGTAGTCGGTATTGACATCGGTTATGTTGTCGTGAAGCCGGCCATTTTCTTTAACCAACAAAGCCGAGCAAATCAAGGGGATATTCATCAGTTTGTGCGGATTCCAAACAAAAGAATCCGTTTTTTCAAGCCCTTTAAGGTATTGATCCCGGTAATCACTCAGTACGACAGAACCCCCGAAAGAGCCGTCTGCGTGCAACCAAATATTGTGCTCGCTGCAAATAGCTGCCATTTCTTCTATGGGGTCAAAAGCGCCTTTGAGGGTGGTGCCACAGGTCGCCACTGCAAAAAATGGCTGCTGACCATTTTCTTTGGCTCGCTCAATTTCTTTCAAAAAGGCATCGGTTTTCATCCTGCCAAATTCATCAGATTCAAGGCGTATGACACTTTCCGTGCCGAGGCCCAGCACATTGGCAGCCGTTTTTATCGAGTAATGCGACTGATCACTGGTAAAAACCACAGGTCTCGTTTCCCTGTCAAGACCGTGTTTTTTTGCCTGCGGAAACATTTTATTCCGCGCTGAGAACAGGGCGATCAAATTTCCATTGCTCCCCCCGGTCAAAAACAGCCCTTCTCCATCATCATAACCGGTGATTCGGCACATTTCTCTCACCATTGCCTCCTCAATCAGTGTTGCTGCCGGAGCGACTTCATAGGTGTACATGGAGGTGTTGGAGGCCGCCGTAATGACCTCCCCTACAAATGCCGGCAGATTGAAACCCCCGAATAGCTGGTTAAAAAATTGCTTGTGGTGTGTTCGAACCGAGTGGCGTAGGTAGTTCTCCACTGTTTTCCTGAATTCCTCTTCAGACAGCCCGTCGATTCCCGGGGCTATATCCATTTTTTCCCTCAGATTGGCCCGGTCATGATATTTCACCACCAAATTGCTGTCCTCAGTCAGGTAAGCCTTCACATTTTTCCACACGCCATCCAGGACCCTCTCCATCTCACGGGGGTATGAATCAATACCGTTCCCTGACGGCAATGTTGCTCTGTTATCCTTTTTTATCGTCATTTCCGGATTGTCTTTTTTTGCCAAACGGCCGACCATTTATACCAAGGTAGTGTTTTTCTGATGCTTTCAAAAGAATAATTGTCAAATGTGACAAATTTTCTCAAATACCATCACCAATGGTAAACCTGTTGGCCGGTACTTTAGACGATTTATCCCAGCTCCCTTACAGAGGATATTTCATGATTTGATAATTCGCCTCCGATTATTTTTACATCTACAGTGTTGAAAAGGAGTGTGTTTTTGATTTGACGGGAATGCGGTCTTTCGGCAATGATTGAAAAAAGTGCTGGTTAAGTTAATAAGGCATGAACAATACCCCCTTTTCAGAATTGTATCAAAACACATGGTTTGCATCGGTCAGATAGCGGTTTATTCCCGGTTTTGGCCACAACTATCATTAATTCATCAAAATGGAAGGCACCTACAGGGAGGTTCGAAGAAGTTTGTTGTCCAAATCCGATATACGGAGTTTGCCTGGATTGAGGGGGCAGTGGGCCGACGTGGTCAGGAGAAGTGGGCCTTACGGCAGCGAATTCAATCCCGTGGTAGTGTATCATACTGGATTTCACCCCTATACGACCGAAAAGTTTATCGAACACCTCCATCTGCTGGACCGCA
>PWJP01000151.1 GCA_003559985.1 Saprospirales bacterium | reverse complement strand
CTTTCGGAAGATTTCTGGGAGGGCTGGTTCATATTACCGGAATTGACAGGGAAAATGGAATTATTGAGTTTGAGGTCAGAGAGCCCTGGCTCAGGAGATACGGTTACGACCGCGCCAGAATTTCAGAGGAAGAAATGGAGCACCTGGATTCCCTGATAAAGGTTCAGGATACCCTAATTATCCCATTATTAGACACTATTATAGTTGAAAGAACCCGGCCATTAGAAAGCTGTGATAATATTTGGTTGTCATTGCGAGTTCCAGGAACTGCTGATTCAAGTTTATGGGTTTCAAATGGTTGGATTCCAAAACCAAGGGATACAGATGGTGCCTCACACACCCGACTTCGGGATCATAACATTGACCGGTCCGGCACGCTGGAATCAGTCCTGCCATCCATATATGTACTTAATAAGGATCGGGAAACATACAAGGGAAGGATACATTTGGCTCTTTACCCCCTGGATGAGCCTCCTGATGACCATACCCATAGTTACACAGAAGAGTTGGATGTCTATCAGACCCTTATTCAGGGAAGTCACTTCAGCCCTCCCGATGGCGAAAGTGCTGAAGTGTTTTTATCACTCTTGCCCCCGGAATGCCTTAATTGGTTGTATGGTTGTGTTTTTCCCCCTCAGGTGGAGCAAATTGAAGAAAAAATTTCCTCCACTTTGAAAGCAGCTTTTCTAATGAATCATCTGAAAACTCTGTCTCAGAGTCAATTGAGTGAGAATGCCCCCGGGATCGACAGATGGAAAAACTTATATTTAAGTGATTTCAGCTCCCCGACACGAAATGACTTTTCCGGTCAAATTTCAAAATATTACCAACTGGATTTTGACTACAAAAACAGGATTAGATCTGATAGAGCCTTTTCCAACGCACTATTAATGGAGTCAGCTAATTGTGATGTGCAGGAGTTGGCAATGGAATTAACTGATTTGTGGGAGGAGGCAAGTAAATCAACAGACACTGATATTACTTTTTCAGAAGACGAGTTAGATGGTCTGGAACAATACTTTTTAAATTACCTCAATGGAGTATTGAGCCACTCTCCTCATTCTTCAGAATTGAGATGTCCCGATGAAGACGACTGTTTAAACAGGATAATCGGGCACTTCAAACAATTAGCCATAAATTACCCAAATCATTTTTCAGAAACCTCTCCGGATCTGACCAATATCGATTTATATAGGTCTGTTCATCAACGCCAACCAGAGCTTGCAAGAACCAAAGATCAGAGTGGGATGGTGCCAGATTTTGAATCCTCGGCAATTTATACAGATTATGTAGATTTTTACAATCTGGAATCCTTTGAATCTCGGAAAATTAGATTCAATACCATTTCAGGGCTTGAACCCGGTCGTGGATATCGATTGAGTTTCTGGAGGGGAGACCAAATTGATGATGGCGACGAAAAAGCTATTAACACCTCCGATTTAAACTATCAATATCAAGATACACTACACTTGTTTTTTAACTTGAAAAAAGAGGACAGATGTCAATGTCCCGATCCATCTGTTCTGGATATTTCAAGTAAAGCCACGGGAAGAGTAAGTGGCAATGTATTCAATCTAACAGTGACCAATACAGGCGATGAGCCGGTTTTATGTGAATTAGGGCCTTACATAGTGCCCCCAGGTAGAAAGGCTCAGGGATTCATTTTGCCGGATAAAACAGAAATTTCGCTTCTACCTGGAGAGTCCGGCTCATTTGAACTTTTCGGCCACTGCCTGGACTTTGATAAAAGTCCGCCAAAAAAGGGATCCACCGCAAACCCCCTCTCAGATTGGATAGCCCTGGATGGCAGTATTGCAGATCGAAATTTTGCTGAAATCAGCCCGCCAAAAAAACCTGTCCTCGACAGAGTGCAATTATTAAAACCCGGAACTGATGAGTTGTTGAACTGGGCTCCAGTGGATTTAAACAAACTGTCTGACATCGATCAAAAAGCGTATTTAAAACAACTTGGAGAGTTGAATCTTAAAGCTGGAGCTGTAAAAAAAGCTGTTTACAACGACTTTCATTATGAAAATCTCCTCAGGAGCCCATACGGTAAATCAGGGCACCTCCGGAGAACCAGTATAATGCAAAATATGAGCTGGATTTACAACAGTTATTTAAGTGGCAAAGAATACAGATTTGAAGATTACAAGAAGCGGGCCATGGCTCAACTCAAAGAGAATGTACCCCATTTAAATCTCGATGAAGAAAAGACAGTCGAAGAGGTGAAAACAGGCTTGAGGAAAATTTGGGAAACTTCATATGCTATTGGAGAAAAGGCAAAATTATGGAAACAATATAGCGATTAAAAATAGTGTGAATTTTATTGCAGGTAGTAATTTTTTAGGCTTTTAAAGTACAGAAAAACATAGATTTTTATAGATAAATCAGAAATTTTTAGAGTTCATTTCAGGAAGAATTAATGCATAAAACGGATCATTAAACAATCAAAAAAAAAACCGTCATGATGAAATATTTACCGCTCATTCTTACCCTACTATTGGGTGTCCAAATGGCATTTTCTCAAGCCATCGATCCTCCGCGATTGGTGGGATTGGCTGGACAAATGCAAACACTTGCAGAAAATCACCTCAAAAACGGGGAAGTTGAAAAGGCCAAAGAAGCTTACCGGGATGCCATTCAATTGTATGAAGAAGCCAAAGCAGCCTATGAGGAAATGGATGGTGAAGAACGCTCAGTGGCGCGCATGGCCGAATTGATTGAGGAGGTCGAGAGGAAGATAGGGGATATAGATGAACAACAGGCCGCTTTGGACAGGCATGCCGGTAGTGAGG
>PWJP01000012.1 GCA_003559985.1 Saprospirales bacterium | reverse complement strand
TCATTCTCCAAACGAACCCTGAACATCGCGTTAGACAACGCTTCTTCAATGATTCCGTCTTGCTTTATTACCTCTTGTTTGGCCATATTCAATTTTCGGACTGCAAATATCGGACTATTTTATTAGATAAGTGCAAGAAATTCATTATTTTTTACAGATTCATCAATAATTTTATGGTCACTGAGCAATTCAGCGCCTTCTTCCCGGACTACAATCGAGTGTTCAAAGTGTGCACTCGGGCTCCCGTCGCGGGTGTAAATGGTCCATCCATCGGGATCCTGCTTAATTTCTTTTCGCCCCATATTGACCATGGGCTCAATGGCGATGGTCATATTGGGAATCAATTTTGCTCCTCTGCCCTTCTTTCCAAAGTTAGGAATTTCAGGGGGTTCGTGCAATTTACTCCCTATTCCGTGTCCGACCAGTTGTCGAACGATTGAAAAGCGATTGACTCGCTCACAGTGATTTTGTATGGCAAATCCAATGTCTCCGACTCTTTTGCCGGGTCTTGCCATATCTATCCCCAATTTAAGGGCCTGCCTGGTCACTTTTAACAGTTTTTCAACCGATGGCTTTACAGGAGCGATTGCAAATGTGTATGCCGCATCTCCATAGTAGCCGTTTTTATAAGTACCGCAATCAATTGATATTATATCACCCTCCCTGAAAGGCTGGTTATGCGGAATTCCGTGAACAACTGCTGAATTGGGGGAGATGCAGAGTGTGGCCGGAAAATCATAGAGTCCCTTAAAGCCAGGCACGGAGCCTTTGCTCCTTATGTGCTCCTCAGCCATTTCATCAAGGTCCATTCCTGTGATTCCGGGCTTTATGTGGCTTGCAACCAATGCGAGGGTTTCGCAGACCAGCAGGCAATTCTCTTTCAAATACCCGATTTCTTCTTCAGACTTAGCGCGAATTTTGGGTCCAAAAACCATGGAAACTATAGGAATTTACATACTTGCACCAATCTGCATTCCCTGGCTTCGTCCTTTTATTCGACCGCTCTTCACCAGACCGTCGTACTTGCGCATCAACAGGTAGCTCTCCACTTGTTGCAATGTATCGAGTACTACCGCAACCAAAATCAGTAGCGATGTACCTCCGAAGAACAATGCGAAGGAAGGGTTCACACCCATAGCAACAGCGACAGCCGGAAGTATCGCAATTATACCCAGGAAAATAGATCCTGGAAGCGTCACTCTTGTAGTCGTAGAGTCGATAAATTCCTCAGTTGCTTTACCGGGCTTTATCCCCGGAATAAAAGCATTCTGACGCTTCAGGTATTCAGCGTACTGCTTGGGATTCACAATCAAGGCAGTGTACACGTAAGTAAATACAACCACGAGTACAAAGTAGATTATGGAATAAAGCAGGGAGAAGGGATCATTCAATTCACTCAACCATCCTGTAGCAGCCATTTCTCCGTCTTGCATGGTGTACTGCGCCAGTGTCATGGGCAGGAACATCAATGCCTGGGCAAAGATAATTGGCATCACACCAGAAGCATTTACTTTCAGTGGAATGTAATCTCTGGCACCACTAACAGGCATATTGGCATCTCCCCGTCCAACCATTCGCTTGGCAAACTGGATGGGGATTTTCCGGACCCCCTGTACAATGAGTACGGTAGCCATAACCACCAGGAAGAGACAGGCGAGCTCCAATACGAGGATAAAGAATCCACTGGTTTCAACCTGTGCCACCACCTCGAAGGCAAATGCCTGTGGAAGCATCGCGATAATACCTATGGTAATGAGGAGCGATATACCGTTTCCGATACCGCGGTCGGTAATTCGCTCACCGAGCCACATAGCAAAAGTGGTACCGGTACTCAGTATAATAATATTAGATATCCAGAATATGCCCGGTGGAACATTCGGATCGATTGCACCGAATGAAGCTACCAAACTGAGATAACCACCACCCTGTACAAGCGTAATGGCCACAGTCAACAACCTGGTTATCTGAGTAAGTTTTTTTCGACCACTCTCTCCTTCTTTTTGCTGCAGTCTTTGAAAGTAAGGCACAGCAAAACCAAGGAGCTGCACAATAATCGCAGCAGTGATATAGGGCATGATCCCCAATGCAAAAACGGCGGCATTGTTAAATGCACCACCGGTAAAAATATTAATCAATCCAAGGATGTCATGAGCAGAACGCTCGGCTGTAGCAGCCTGAAGCACTTCCGGCATAACACCGGGCAGCACGACATAGGAACCAAAGCGAAACACAGCCAGCATACCAAGAGTAAAGATGATGCGCTGTCTGAGTTCGGGGATTTTCCAAATATTCTGGAGGGTCTCTAAAAACTTCTTCATCTCAAAATTTTACAGCAGGGTCACTGAACCGCCTTTGTTTTCAATATGTTTCTTAGCCGCTTCGGAAATGGCATTCACTTTGATCTTCACAACTCTATCCAATTCACCTCTGCCAAGTACTTTTACTTTATGGTACTTTTTTATGACCTTTTTCTCCACCAACAAGTCGATCGATATTTCATCGGTACCAAATTTCTCACAAAAATGATCCAGTAGATCGAGATTGATCGGGTAGAATTCAGTTCTGTTGGGGTTGCTAAAACCAATTTTGGGAACCCTGATTTGAAGTGGGGTCTGCCCACCTTCAAAATTTCTCCTGTACTTATATCCCGAGCGAGACTGTGCACCTTTGGTACCTCTGGTAGCGGATCTTCCGCGTCCTGAGCCAACACCTCTGGCGACGATCTTGCGCTTTTTATTAGACCCTTTGGCCGGTTTTAGTTTATGTAGTTCCATAACGAAATATCTTTAAGTGGGTGCAAATATAAAAT
>PWJP01000136.1 GCA_003559985.1 Saprospirales bacterium | reverse complement strand
TGACATCTTCTTTTGCATCGTAAAAAGCATCGTAGAGCTCGTTGGTGGTCTCCGGTCTGAATGCATTTCGAACATCCGGCCTGTTAAAGGCGATTCGGGCCACTCCCCCGCTCTTTTTGTAAGTGATATCACCGTATTCTTTTGCTACTTTCCAGTTTGGTTTGCTCATTGCTTCTTTTATATTTTTTTCTAAAAACAGTCCTCGAAAGGCGTTTAATCCATTAACCTTCCAGCTTTCCGACTTCCAATACCCCGGTCAAAGGGCCTATTGGATTGTAAAATTAATTATTCCGCGATACAGACCACCGCTCAAGCCCATTTTTTTCAGAGCATCCGATACAGCCACGCGGAATATTATAACCAGAACCGTTACTGTGGGTTTATTCTTTTTTGCAAATCACTGCTGATCCCAACGCTCCATGCCGAGGTATTTGAAATAGTCCAACAGCACCTCATCGTTGTATTTTCGAGGGGTTTTGATTTCCAGCAAAGCGGGTCCCGTATTGTGGTCGAAAAAGCTTTTAAGGGCCGGAATCAGATCCTTTTCATTATCGGTCATCGCGTATTCCAGCCCGTACATTTTGCAGAGATGAGAGGCGTCCAGGTCGTGTATGGTTTCAAAAAACCGGTCAAAGTTTTCGGTGTTCTTGTCACCGGGAAGTATCCTGAATATGCCGCCGCCTCCGTTGTTGACCAAAATAACCTTAAAGTTGTCAGGGACGTATTTGTTCCAAAGGCCATTGCTGTCGTAGAAAAAACTCAAATCCCCCGTAATGAGTAAGGTCGGTCGCTCATTAACTGATGCAAAACCCACCGCCGTGCTGACACTTCCATCAATTCCGCTGGTGCCCCGATTACAGAAAAACTCCACTCCCTCAGGCCTTTCGAAAAGTTGCATGTAACGTATGGTGGAGCTGTTGCTGACGTGAATGGAATGGCCCTGGGGTAGTAATTTTAAAATGGCGTCAAAAACGGTAAAATCGCTGTAATCAATTTTCTCCAACCACTTTTCATGAGCTTTTCCCCGACTCTTTTTTACAGACTCCCAGTGGGTACGGTAGCCGCTTTCTTTATCAGTACCGGTGGAGGAAAGCATTTCGGACAAAAACGCCTCCGGGCTCATTTGAATGTGGTGGCTGAGGCAGAAAAAGGTGTCGTTCGCCTTTTGCATTCCCACATGCCAGTGGTACTTCGGTGGAAAATTGCGCAGCACCGCCTTGATCTTTTTGGAAATAACCATGCCTCCAAAAGTGACAAGCAAATCGGGCTGCAAATCCTTCAATCTGGATTCACCAAGCGGCATGATGATTTTGTCTATGCCGGGAAAAAAATCCGCATGGTCAAAATTGGACGTTGTTTCGGTAAAAACCACCACACTCTTATCCTTAGCAAGTTTATCAATGGTGTCATCTGAGAGGGAGTTCGGATACAACACTCCGCAGAGCACCATTTTTCGCTCCGATTTTTCCCACATTTCCATGAATTCGGATAAATCCACGGCTGAGGTATTATTTTTTTCCTCGCTTTCAATACTCACCCCTTCGGAGAGATTGATTACAGGTTTTGAGGTAGTTCCGTACAGTGGTTCATCGAATGGAATGTTGATGTGCACGGGGCCGGGTTTATTCTTTGCGAGAGAAAGGGCTTTGGCCGCTTTTTCGACATTGGTCTCCTCGATTTCTCTCACCAGGGCACTCATCTTTTCATCACGGTCCACCGAGCTCAATTTGGGTATTGACCTCAGGTTTGCACTATACAGGATGTGATTGGAAAAAACATCCTCCTGAATGATGGTCTGTCCATCGCCAATTCCTATGAGGTGCTCAGGCCTGTCGGCCGACAGTACAACCAATGGCAGGTGACTGTAGTAGGCTTCGGATACGGCCGGGTAGTAATTCAAAAGCGCACTTCCCGAGGTGCAGAGCACGGCCACCGGCTCTCTCAACCGCTGAGCAACTCCCATGGCAAAAAAGCCTGCACTTCGCTCATCCACTACACTGTAGCAATGAATAAATGGATCGTGGGAAAAGCCTATGGTGAGCGGGGCATTCCGGCTACCGGGTGAAATGACCACATGCCTGACCCCATGTGCTTTGCAGAGGTCAATCACTGTCTGAGCGAGTGGTACATCGGAATAAATCTTTGCTTTTGACATCGACACAAATTAGTATATAGAGCAGGGGGAAAAATTTAAATGAGGCTTCGTTTGACAGTTTGGCTTTTGGCTACCGTCTCATTCCACTCATCTTCGGGACGGGATTTATCAGTGATACCGCCTCCCACAAACAAATGGGCCTCATTTTTCAACAGTTTTAAACACCGTAAGTTGACAAACAGCCTGGTGCGTTGACGACCCTGGTGTAAAATATTCATCTCCCCGGTGAATCCCGCGTAAAACTCCCTGTCGTATCCCTCATTCTCTAAAATAAACTCCAGTGATTCCTTCCTGGGAAAGCCACACACAGCAGGTGTGGGGTGAAGTGCTTTTATGAGATTTTTTATAGGAAACCGATCATCTTTTAAACTGCCGCCTATCTCGTTTTTCAAATGCAGCAGATTCCCCGCTCGATGTGTTCTCCGCTCGGAAACAAACAAATCCTCCGTAATCGGTTCTAATTGGTCTTTGATGAAATCCGTGACATATTGCTGTTCCGCCATTTCTTTATCAGTCCAATCTCCATTATTCTCATCCTCCACTCGCCGCGTTCCCGCCAGCGACATGGTGCTGAATACCTGGCCATTGAGTTGAAACAGCGACTCGGGGGTGGCTCCCATCCAGGTTCCTGTTTTGGGATGCATCCACAGGTAGGTAAAAGAGTCGGGATAGAGGCCGAGGAGTATTTTATAGGTGGTAACGGGATCGAGCGACTTTACCGAAAGCTTCTCCCGCCGCGACAAAACCACCTTTTGCATCACTCCTTTTTCAATTGCAGAAAGTCCTTCCTCTACCAATTTCATATGGGCTTTTTTCGCAGCCTCATCAGATTGTTCACTATCTAGAACCTGACCGGTTTTTGATTCATTGATGCCCTTTGCAGGAATTCGGGCCTGCAACATTTGTGCGTGGTCGGTTGGAATGTAGAAGTTTTTTTCATCCGGGTCAAAAGGAGCAAACATAAATCCACTTTCCGTGTAATCCGAGCAGCAATAGTGCTCCGTATTATCCTGCAAAATACAGGTCACTTCCAACTCTCCGGGAAAACTGTAACATACCAGGGGCAATCCCCCCTTATTGTGGTCACATACTTTTTCAAACAACTCATCTTGCGTCATACACTGGATTGAATTGACCAATTTTTCGTCCTTACCAAAATCTGGCAAAAACCATACACATGGTGAAGTTGCAAAAGTAATAAAAGTTCATCGCTAGGAAATTATGCCCACATTAGACTGGTTGATATCCTAAATTGCCCGACACCCAAAACCATCATTATCAACCGCGTCCCGGAAAATTAATCTCATATAAATAAACCCTGGGGTTGTGCAGTCAGAAATTTCGCTTAATTTTGGTCCGATTTTACAAAATCCGGCAGTGGGTTTTTAACCAATGATTTCAGAAATAACAATTTGACAGAAAATGAATATACCAAAGGATCTAAAGTACACCGAGGAGCACGAGTGGATTAAAGTATCCGGTGATACCGCAACCATCGGCATCACAGATTTTGCTCAGGGCGAGCTCGGAGACATCGTTTATGTGGAGGTCGATACCGTGGGCGATGAACTCGAAAAAGGGGACGTACTCGGAATTATTGAGGCTGTTAAGACAACCTCTGATATGTACACTCCCGTGAGTGGTGAAGTGCTGGAAGTCAATCCCAATATCACCGAGGACGACGGGGACAACCCCGCGCTCATCAACGAAGACCCCTATGGAGAGGGTTGGATTGTGAAAATTAAGATTTCCGACGACTCAGAATTGGACGATTTGCTTTCAGCTGAAGCCTACGAAGAGTTGGTTTCGTAAAAAATTTAGGGGCACTTACACCAAAAAACGCCCCGGCTGAATCTCATAACTGTAAGGACAAAGGTCTTTTATATTGAAGCGGGGAAAAAAGTACAGCTGGTTGTTTTGGATGTGGGTTGTTTTGGTCGCTGTGCTTTCTCTCTTACCGGGCAGATCAATCGATGGAGTTCCGGTAGAAATCCCGCACATTGATAAGGCGGTTCACTTTCTGTTCTACGGAATTATGACCTTTTTGCTGGGAAAGTACCTGCATGGTCGAAGACACAAAAATCAGACAGAGAGTCAACACAAGAAGCAGCAGATCCTTGGAGTCCTTGCTTGTATGGTTTACGGGACTATACTCGAGTTCGTTCAGGAATTCGCGATTCCCGGCCGGAATTATGAAAGTTGGGATATATTGTTTAATATTGCAGGAGCGATTGCAGGAATTGCATTATTCAATCTTGCAGACAAAAATAATTAATTATGGAACTCAGTACCACCGCATTGGTTTGGTCATTAGTCGGCATCTTCGTCCTGATTGCAGCCCTCGTGTTTCTGTACAGGTTCTGGATGAAAAAAAGGTCCGATAAGTTGATCAGTGGAGAAGTCCAACCTCATGAAACAGAAAAAATTAGTGCGAGAAACAAATACCCCTCGCTGAATATCTTCGAAAAATCGGGCCTTATGCTCCGCGTAGGTCTGGTCGTGTCGCTGGTTCTGGTGATTTTTACACTCAATTGGACCCAGTACGAACCTCCCGTGGTAATCCCGGAAGACGCACTGGATTTTGATGATGAAATCGAAATCGAACCTCCCACAACGGCAGAACCACCGCCGCCTCCACCGCCGCCACCCCCTCCTGTAATTGAAGAGGTGCCGGAAGAAGATCTAATTGACGAAGACCCCCCGGAATTCCTCGATATGTCCGTGGATGAAGATACGTTTATCGAGCCCGAGCCCGAAGATGAGGGACCTCCACCCCCACCTCCGCCTCCCGAAGAGCCGGAAGTAGAGGAAATCTTCCAGGTGGTTGAACAAATGCCCAGATTCCCCGGCTGTGAGGACATCGATGGCACCAATGAAGAAAAACAAGCCTGTGCAGATCAAAAAATGCTGGAGTTTATCTATAGAAACATCCGCTATCCTTCAGTGGCCAGAGAGAACAGTATCGAAGGTACCGTGGTGATCTCCTTTGTAGTAGATAGCGACGGAGTTATCCAGGATCCTGAAATCGTTCGGGATATTGGTGGTGGTTGTGGCCGCGAAGCTCTCAGAGTGGTGGAAATGATGAACGACATGGATCAAAACTGGACACCGGGAAGGCAAAGAGGACGCGCCGTTAGCGTGCAATTTAACTTACCTGTGAGATTTACGCTGCAATAGCGGGCATGGGCTACAAAACTTTAATAAAATACTTAGAATCATTAGGAGGGTATCTTTCGGTACCCTCTTTTTTTGTCCCTGTCGCAGTAATGAATATCCTGAATTTGATTGCCCATTTGGATTAATTATTAGGTCCTCTTTACCCCTCTGTGAAAAAAAATCCTTACTTTTGAACCATATTCATAATTGAATCGGCAAATATTGGTTTTTATTCGGGCTTAAATGGCCTGTTTGGTGTGGGCAAACGTGTAAAGTCGGTTACTTGCAGCACCGATTCCCGGTGGATTAAAATACCGCTTTGTTCCCGACCGTTGGTTAAACGGGCCAAAATGCTGTATTCAACAAAAGTAGATGCGGACAAGCAACTGTGCAAAATAAAATTTAGCCATCCGGCTCAGTAAGAAGAAAGGATGAGTGCAAAGGACCAAATACAGAAAGAAAAAGTGCCGCACCATGTGGCTGTCATCATGGATGGCAACGGCAGATGGGCAAGCCTGATGGGAAAACCAAGGGTCTTCGGTCACCAAAATGGCGTTCAATCAGTGCGAGAAGTGGTCGAAGGTGCCGGTGAAATAGGGGTTGAATACCTCACCCTCTATGCTTTCAGCACTGAAAACTGGAAGCGACCTGCTTATGAAGTTAATGCCCTAATGACCCTCCTTGTCCAGACAATCCGCAAAGAGATCAAATCTCTGGTGGAAAACAATGTCAAATTGCTGTCCATAGGCGATGTTTCCAAGCTTCCATCCAAATCCCGAAAAGCACTGGAAGAAGCCCAAAAAGCCACTGCAGAAAACAAGGGGCTGACTGTTATTCTCGCTCTGAACTACAGCGCAAAATGGGACATCACCCGCGCTACTGCCAAAGTCGCTGAACTGGCCCAAAAAGGCGAACTGGAACCAAAAGAGATCAATGAAGATACCTTCCGTTCATTTTTGAGTACAGCCGATTTCCCCGATGTGGAATTGATGATAAGAACCTCCGGCGAAAAGCGAATAAGTAACTTTTTGCTCTGGGAACTCGCCTATGCCGAACTCTCTTTCTGTGCCAAATACTGGCCGGAGTTCAGAAAAGAGGACTTCTTCAAAGCCATTGTCGAGTTTCAAAACAGAGAGCGACGATTCGGCCTCACCGGGGAACAACTCAAGACCCTCAGCGGTTAGAGCAGCCATTTACAAATTTCAACCCCCAAATACGGAATCGATACTAAGCGCCTGGTCCATCACAATGCGACCCCGCTTATCTTTGGTAAGATTGCAGCACTCCACCTGGTGATCGTGTTCAAAAATCAGAATGGCATCCTCATCCAAAGCC
Organism: Saprospirales bacterium; assembly: GCA_003559985.1. Lineage (GTDB taxonomy): Bacteria > Bacteroidota > Bacteroidia > Chitinophagales > Saprospiraceae > PWJY01. Next base: position 4,557 of record PWJP01000136.1, on the reverse strand, counting down.
TTTTTCAATAAGTAGTCTTTTTCCTTTAGTGTGTTGAGTGGGCGGATATCGTAGCTCAAAACCCAGGGCATTTTGATGTGGGCAGCCGAGGGCATCAGATCCGCACAGTAGTAACACTTGCGCGCAGGATGATCGATTTCGAGCAACATCATGGCCTCTGTATGACCGTGTACCCGGTGTACGCCCAGTCCATCTATCCACTTATCTCCCCGGTCCAAATCCAAAAACTCGAGTTTGGAATGCTCCATCAGAGGGACAAAATTCTCCTTGAGGAAGGAAGCCCGCTCGCGCTCGTTGGGATCATAAGCCCAGTCGTAGTGGTCCTTGTTTGACCAGTAAGTGGCATTGGGAAAAGTGGGCACCAAATCACCGTCCTCGTTGTACATTACAGCCCCTCCGACATGATCAAAGTGAAGGTGGGTCAAAAATACATCCGTAATATCCTCCGGATTTAAATTCCTTTTTCTAAGCGAGCCGTCCAGCGAATGGGGGCCATGTGGTTCAAAGTGGGACCTGAACTTCTCTCCCTGTTTGTTGCCCATTCCGGTATCCACGAGAATTTTCCTCTCACCAGTCTCTATCAAAAGACAGCGCATGGTCCAGGTGCACATGTTGTTGTCATCGGCGGGATTCACTCTGTTCCAAAGCGTTTTGGGAACCACGCCAAACATTGCTCCCCCGTCCAGTTTAAACCATCCACTCTCTATTTTACTCAGTTTCATTTGATCGTTATTTTCAAAAAGTCAGGTATTTTTTTACTACCAGCTTATCTGTTCATTGCCGGTTGTTTTGTAGAAGAGTCCGGCCCGGAAAATTGTTTAAAGGTTGTCCAAGTCAATGGTTTAGCTCGTCTTTTTCGCAAATTCTACAAAAAAATCAATGGAATCCGGGTTCCTCATCGCTCCGAAGTTGACCGCTTTTTCTGCCGGCTCTCCCCTAAGTATTCGCTTTACCGGGGCCTCCATCTTTTTGCCACTGATGGTGTAAGGCAGATCCGGGCATTCCAAAATCTCGTCGGGCACATGGCGGGGACTGTAAACCGACCGCAGGGTTTTCTTGATCCTGCTTATTAGTTCTTCGGTTAGCTCCTCCCCATCATTCATTACCACAAAAAGCGGCATGTAGTGGTCTCCATTGGGCATTTCGATGTTGACTATCAGGCTGTCCCTCACTTCGGAGACTTTGTCAATGGCCCGGTATATTTCCGCCGTGCCAATTCGAACCCCCTGGCGGTTCAGCGTCGCATCCGATCTGCCGAGAATGACCAGAGAACCACTATCCCTGACCAGCACCCAGTCTCCGTGCCTCCAGATGCCGGGGAAGTGCTCAAAGTAGCTCGATTTGTACCGTTTGTTTTCCCTGTCATTCCAGAAAAACACCGGCATGGAAGGCATTGGTTTGGTGATGACCATTTCGCCCACCTCGTTTGTCACTGGCCGGCCACTTTCGCTGTATGCGTGCAGGCTACAACCCAACGCCCTGCATTGGATGTCACCGATATGCACTTCCTTCCAGGGCGTACTTCCGACAAATGCAGTACACACATCCGTTCCACCGCTCATAGAGCACAACCACACATCCTTTTTCACCTTTTTATAGACCCACTCAAATGCCTCCGGGGGAAGTGGAGACCCTGTGGAACCAATACTTCTCAAGTGACCCAGTTCATAATCCCGTTCGGGGTGGAGTTCATTTTTCATGCTGGCGACTAAAAACGGGGCACTGGTGCCAAAGTGATTAATCCTGGCATCCTGAATGAACTTCCACATGGCATTGAGGTCGGGGAAAGCGGGACTGCCGTCGTAAAGCACTATAGAAGCACCACCCAAAAAGGCAGCTTGAACGAAATTCCACATCATCCAGCCTGTGGTGGAAAACCAGAAAAAGCGCTCCCCTTTTCGCACGTCATTTTGCAGGTGAATGTACTTTAGGTGCTCCATCAACACTCCGCCGTGGGAATGCGTGATGGCTTTAGGGGCTCCGGTCGTACCGGAAGAGTAAAGCACCCACACCGGGTGGTCGAAAGGAAGGAGGTCGAATTGGGGTTCCTCGTCCATGACGGGAATATCATTCCACCAAACCGCATTTTCAATCTGGTGATCCCGTTTTTCTCCATTGTAAAAGGGAACCAGAATAACTTTCTCCAGATCGGGCAGTCCTGAAGCAATGTGGGCCACCCTTTCCAGCCGATCGTGGTCCTTGCCATTGTAGGAATACCCGTCAGTGGCGATAAGTACTTTGGGTTCTATTTGCTGAAAGCGCTCAAGCACACTTTCCACCCCAAAATCTGGAGAACAACTCGACCAAATGGCGCCAATGGATGCGCAAGCCAAAAATGAGGCCGTGGCTTCTTCAATGTTGGCAATGTAGGCTACTACCCTGTCTCCCCGCTCAACACCAGAATCCAACAAAAACTGGCGCAGACCTGCCACCTGTCCCCCCAGTTCCGTCCAGCTAATCTCGCGAAGTGGCCTTTTTTCACTCATGGAGATTATCGCCGGATGGTCAGACTTTCCCCTTTTGAAAAGCTCCCCGCCATAATTCACCTCCATCCCTTCAAACCAACGACAGCCAGGCATTTCCATTCCCGACATTACCTTTTTTTCATCAAAATCATCCACAACCCCATAGTAAACCGCAATGCTCCTCCAAAATGCAGCAGGATGGTCCACCGACCACTGCCACAACGCTTCGTAGTCAGAAATTTTCTCTTTCAAAAATCCTTTTTCCTTCAACCAGGAGGCGTATTTCGTCAGGTTGCATTCACTGAGCAACTCTTTCGATGGCCTCCATACCGATTCACCCTGTTTTTTCATGCCAGCATTTTTTCTGAATGGCTAAGATAATCAATTTTCGAAGCATCGCAACCGGAGTAGTCCTTGAAGATACCTGGATGTATTGAAGGCCATCAGCCTATCTTCCACTATCGTCTGAAACCTCCCGTGTCTGCAAAAAGTCATTACAAGTCATCTATAATTGATAAAAAATCGCAATATATTTAAGATATTTGCTGCCGTGGAAATCTCTAAAATATATTCTCGCAATTTGAGCAAACTACCGGGTGACAGCATTGAATCCAGAGTAGTTGCCATCGAAGAAAACATCAGGGAGTCCGACACCTGGCGGAGGTTGGAACAGGTTTGCAGTGAAGCAGGCGGGACCGATCCGGCCCAACTCGCAAGGGACGAGGAATTCTGGAGTTTGATCGCCAAGTCGATTTACGAGCCCGAGGGTCCCTTTTTAAACCTCAATCACGGCAGCATTAACACCATGCCCATTCCGGTTATCCGGGCTCAAGAGGCTTACACCCGCCTTTGCAATGAACTTCCCGGATACTGGTTTTTTGAGGGTTTTAATACACACAGGGAAAAGTTGAGAGAAAAACTCGCTGTGCTGTTGCGTACAAACCCCGAGGAGGTTTCTATCCAGCGCAATACCTCCTCAGCCATGGAGACCGCCATTTTCGGCATTCCGCTTTCTGCAGGGGACGAAGTCATTCTCAGCAAGCAGGATTATCCGACTTTGGTTTATGCGTGGAAACAACGGGAAATCTACGATGGGGTCAAGTTGAAATGGGTGGATGTGCCATTGCCTTCTGAAGACGACGATAAATTGATACAACCGTACCTCGAGGCCATTACCGGAAAAACCCGGGTCATCCAGGTCATGGAGATGTTCAATTGGAACGGGCAAATAGTACCGGTTGAGAAACTCAGGGACAAAATTGGTGACGATGATATAGCTCTGCTTGTCGATGGAGCACACATTCCCGGCCAGCTTCCTGTCAATCTGGAAAAAGCAGCATACCACTACTGGGGAGCCAGCCTGCACAAGTGGATTTCAGGGCCGGTGGGAACAGGGGTCCTCAGCGTGAGAAAAGACTGGATCGGCAGAACCAAACCACTTTTTGGCGCCTCTGACCCAAAGTCAGACGACATCCGAAAGTACGAGAATTTTGGAATCCACAACACCCCGAAAGACCTCGCACTCCACACCGCCATCGACCTTTATAACCTCATCGGTGAGGAAAACAAACGACAGCGACTACACTACCTCAAAAACTACGCCCTCGAACGACTCTCTGAGATCAAAAAAGTACAAATCAAAACCTCCCTGAAACCGCAATACAGTTGCGCCCTGGGCATGTTTTGCATCCACGACATGCCATCAGAGGTAGTGGGACACATGCTCTTCGACCAATATAAAATCTACAACGTAGCTCCCGTTTGGGGAGGATTGGACGGCGTGCGCATTAGCCCCAATATTTATCACAGCACAGCCGACATGGACCGGCTCGTCGAGGCAGTAAATAAAATCGCGAAAGCGTAGGTAGGTTGTTACAGTTGTGAATTGGTGAGTCTGCTGATGGGTTATTGGCTGATGGCCGATGGTTGATGGCCATTTTATCCGCAAGTTCGATGTGTTTTTCAGGATACCCATTTGCATCCCAAGGTCAGCAATAACAATCAAATGACCAGTACGATGTAAACCCAGGTTGGTAGATTGAACAGGATAAGACGAATACCAGGCTCAAACAGACCAAAAGTGGCTCTGAGG
>PWJP01000017.1 GCA_003559985.1 Saprospirales bacterium | reverse complement strand
AATATTAACCAAACGATTTTCGCACTACCGATTTTGAGACCCGAAACGCTACAACCCGCATGAAATGGGAATTCATACTTTCAAAATAGGCGAAAATAGGGGTCCAACTGTCAAACTCAAGCGTGCGTATTTGATCTAACACATCAACCATAGTTCTCGGAATCCCTGGATACGCAATGCTTTGCGTATCTACCGGACCACCACTGCATCCGGGTCCTTAATCTTCTCCCGTTCTTTTTTCCCGAGGTCAAGCGAGTCTATGGCTCTACCTTTTGAAGGGCGTTTCAGAAACATAAGTGCTACCAAAAATAGCGCTATGTATAGAAGCAATTCATTCTGATTGATGAAATAAATAGCGAGATTGACTATGATGGCAACGTCCAGAATAATCCAACTGGCAATGGATGCCTTTCTGTAGGCCACCAGTTTTTCGGATAGATTGTCGTTGGAGCGGAGCGCCAGTGAATTGGATTTGTAGGTGTACGCACTAAAAAAGACCCCGGCAAAGGCCACAACTATGGCTACGGTGGACCACCAGCCCGGGATTTCTCCCTCTTCAGCCCCGGATTCCATCGAAAAATAGTAGAAAAAAGCCGCCAGTATCAATACGCCCGTATTTAAAGAGGCGTGTATCACCATCAGGTCTTTGAAGTAAACCCCGCTCGTCTTTCGAACCGTTTTATTCATTGGTTTGCAATTTTTGTCGTCGGCGCAAAATACGGCTTTTTTAATCAACCTTTAGGGGCCTTCATTTCCTATCCTCACAAATTCATTTAATCGGGGTTGCCGAAAATCAATGAACCAACATCTTCTTCACCGCTGAATGTTTGCCGGAAGACAGTCTGTAAAGATAAACCCCGGGCGTCAGGTCTTCCAGATTGAGTTGTAATTGGTTCTTTCCGGCTTTCCCTTCACCCTTAATTTGCCTGATGAGCTTGCCGGCGGAACTGGTGACTGATAGCTCGTAATCTCCCGCTTGTGGCAATATGAATCCAATAGTTGTCTCTGCGGTAAAGGGATTGGGTCGATTTTGAAGCAGTCTGAATTGGGCGCCTTCATTCGCAGAGCGAGTTTCTTTTACCCGTGGCAGTCTGATTTCTCTTCCGTCTTTCAGATAGACCTCGCTCTCCCATCTATCTCCCCTTTCAACCAACTCCAAAAAATCTTGTCCCGAGCCCTGCGATTCGAAAAACAAACTCAAAAGCAGCCCGTCATCGGCTATGGGAATTTTTTTACCACTGTATGCCAGGACCCTTATTATGCCCGACTCCTCATCAATGTATAAGCCATCCATTGTAGTGCCATCCTCCGTTTTCAGATGATTTACCCATCCGGTGAATTCCAGATATTCAACCGGGAACTCCCACTCCAACTGATAGCCATTCAATGGGTCACTTTCTAAAGTAATAATCTGCCATTCAATAGTATAGTCCGGGTGTCGTATTTCCTGAAGTTCCAAACCGTGCGATATGGGAGTCTCCCTAATCCCTGAAAGACCCGCATCTCCACTTACATCCCCGGTTTTCACAGCTACCCAATCTTCCCCAGACAGGTTTTCGGTGATTTCAGGGTAGTTTTTATCCTCCGGCCAGTCTTCTTCAAGGGGATTATTGGGGTCGTCAAAATCAAAATTCTCCGGGATAAAGTGCCAGGACTGATTACCGGCTACCGTGTCTATGTTGCCCAGTATCAAACTTTGAAGTACGATGAGGTCCAATGTTGAAATCACTCCATCCATATTAACATCTGCCGATATATACAGGTAGGGCAGTGTGAATAATTCTACTTGCAGAATGTGACGCTGGATGAATACCAGGTCAATGGTGGAAACGCCATCCAACCAGCCTCCACTTTTTTCGGGAAAAACATAAATGGAGTCGCCGAAATCAACTAGAAAATCATAGGTCCCGTCAGAGTCAGTCATTGCAGTTTTTTGCTTGTCACCGCTTATTAGCAAACTGACATTATTGACGGGGACATCAAAAGCAGTTTTAACCACCCCTGCAATCTGCAATTCCACATCCTGGCTATCGATTCCAATCTGGATGAGGGTCTGACAAGTCGCGCTGTTGCCCGAATTATCGGTGGCAATAAAGGTAATCTCCGTATTTCCCACCTCATAAAAGCCACTGGCATCTGCACCTCCCTGATTGAAGGAATTGGACACCTCTGCAATTCCGCAATTGTCCGAGGCAACTGCTAAGTCAAGGCTGAGGAACAAACCATCTTCTCCGGGCAATACAAGGCTGTCTATTCCGCCTGGACAGGTAATTTCGGGTGACTGATTGTCTTGCACGGACAATTGAAAGTCGCAGTTGGTTTCATCGCAAAGACCGGTGACACTCCAGGAAATGAAATGACTTCCTTTTGCCAGGTTGATATTTGGCAGGGAGTCATTTCCACTGAGGGTTATATCTCCGCTTATTTCCCATTCCACCACCGAAATTTCACAATCACCTTCAAATTGGGCACTCAAGTCATGCACCGAGAGGTCAAGAGTGCAGTCTTCATCCACAAAAAGCACTGTGTCAGCTGGGCAAACCGCACTGATTGCAGGGGGTTCCTGAATCCCAAAAGAAGCGGTACATTGAATGGATTGTCCGCAACTGTCCATTGCAGTGAATGTGACAGTGCTATCCCCTCCACAAATTCCCGGAGGCTCTGTGGCATCGTTGACGAGGTCGGCCTGACATCCACCATTCATTTGTGCCACATCCACCCAATCCCAAAACAAATCGGAAATTGCCTGTTCATTGAGACATTGAGTGATGATGGTGTCTTGTGGGCAAACGAGCGTAAGACTATCCGGTT
>PWJP01000119.1 GCA_003559985.1 Saprospirales bacterium | reverse complement strand
CGTCGAAGAGAATTCGCACTGCCGGCCCCTCTACATCGTCGTACTGGCCGCTCTTTAGAGCCCATAAAAAAGCCCAGAGAAAAAGGCCTGCCAAACATATACTTGCGAGTAGTAGCAATAAAATTATTCCCATCGTTTGATACGGTTTTACAGCGCTAAGTTAAAGCGGTGTTAAGGGGGCATGATTAATGCCAGTCATCTGCGCTCCTGATAATTATCACCCCCATGGATGACAGAGATCATCGGGGTGAACTTGTAGTCAATCGACATTTGGAAAGTAAGCCATAACCCCTATGTGCACTGATTTCAAGGTAAAAGGCCGGCTTCGCATGAAAGGATGGAATGAGGGGTAATTAAACATTTTTTGACCTTTCTTTTTCTCTAAGTGCATTATCTTGCCACCGAAACCGGAAAATTCCATGAGAGAGGAGGAGTCATTTTCAGAACTTTTGAGTAAACAACGCGCTTTTTTTGACAGCCATCAAACGAAGAATGTATCCTTTCGTAAACGTCAATTGAAAAAGTTGAAAGCGGCGCTCCTGGATTCGGAAGAAATCTTTCTGGAGGCCATATATTCCGATTTTGGCAAAAGCCCTTTTGAGACCATTGCCACCGAACTTGGAGTACTCATTAAGGAGATTGAGGAAAATTTGCGGGGTGTAAAAAAGTGGAGCAGGCGTAAAAAAGTGAAGACCAACCTCATCAATTTTCCCGCGCGCTCCTACTTGCAGCCCGAACCCCTGGGAAATTGCTTCATTATCGGTGCCTGGAATTACCCCATACAGCTCTCCCTTTCGCCTCTTATAGCAGCCATGGCCGCCGGAAATACCGCCATTGTCAAGCCCTCCGAAATGGCCCCTGCCACTTCCAAAGCTCTGGCCGATGTCATCAATGGAAATTTTGAAGAGGAATACATCCACGTGGTGGAAGGCGGGGTGGAAGAGACCACTGAGCTCCTCAAACTAAAGTTCGACAAAATATTTTTTACGGGAAGTCTCCGGGTAGGCAAAATCATTTACAAAGCCGCTGCGGAAAACCTGACTCCCGTCACTCTTGAACTGGGTGGCAAAAGCCCGGCTGTGGTTACGCGGGATTGCAATTTGAAAACAGCGGTACGCAGATTGGTTTGGGCCAAATTCCTGAACGCCGGGCAAATCTGTATTGCACCGGATTATGTGCTGGTGGACCGGACTGTTGAAAAAGAATTTCTGGAAGCGGTAGTCAGGCAAATAGAGAAATTTGATTACGCCACTGAAAACGATAATTTAACCAGGATAATCAATGAAAACCACTGGGACAGGATTATGTCACTCATCGAGCGGGATAAATTGGTATGTGGTGGTAGTGGTGACCGGGAAAAGCTCACTATTGAACCGACGGTAATGGCTGGTGTAAAGCCGGATGATGCCGTCATGAAGGAAGAGATATTTGGTCCGATTATGCCGGTCATTTCTTTTGAAAAAATTGACGATGCCATCCACTTGATAAGATCATTTCCCAAACCACTTGCCCTTTACCTTTTTTCCGGAAAAAAAGAGGTGCGCGAAAAGGTGCTGCGCGAGGTGTCATTCGGAGGAGGGGCCATCAACGAGACCATTCTTCATGTCACCAATCCCAATTTGCCCTTCGGCGGCGTGGGCAACAGCGGTACCGGCAGTTATCACGGTGAATTCGGATTCCGTGCTTTTTCCCACTACAAGGGCATTATGCAAAAACCCAGTTGGCCCGATCTCATCTTGAAGTATCCGCCCTACAGCTCGAAAAAGGAAAAATGGATGCGCTGGGCGCTGGGATGGAAGAAATCAAAATAATCCTACAAATCCAGCTTTTTTGCAAAATACCACACGCCTGCAAAAGTGATGAGAATGATGGAAAGTGAACTGAGAGGCATGATAATGGCGGCGATCATCGGTGAAAGCTCGGCCCTTACCGCGAAATAAATTCCAGCGATATTATAGATGGCAGAGTAGGTAAATACCCCGGCTATCAGCCTTTGTCCCCTGGCGGCCAGTGAGATAAAATCAGGCAGTCGAACCAGTTTGTCCCCCTGCATAATCCCGTCACTGGCAGGGGTGAAATTATTGAGTTCGTCCGTAACTGCCAGACCAAAATCACTTTTCCTCAGGGCCCCGGCATCGTTGAGCCCATCGCCAATCATAATGGTGTTGGAGTGTTTCTTTCTGAGTTCTTCCAGATACTGCAACTTGTCGGTGGGGAGTTGGTCGAAGTTCAGTTCGACTTCAGCTCCCAGAGCCTCTCTCAAATTGGCCTCCTGTGCGTTGTTGTCGCCGCTCAGCACAATGGTTTTGAATGAACGGGAGAGGTTTTTGAGTATCTCCAGCAGCCCGGGTCTGTATTGGTGTGAAATTTCAAACCGGCCGAGCAGTTCCTCTCCTTTTTTCACATAAACAACCGAGCCCTGCCGGTTTTCATCTGATTGTTCCGCGCCAACCCATTCTGCACTTCCCACGGTGTAGGAAATACCATCTACTGTACCACTGATGCCCTTTCCTGCGACCTCTCGGTAATTCGATGTGATCGCAAAATCTTTCGCTTCGAGTTTGGAAACCAGCATTCTGCTCAGGGGATGCATGGACAGATTGGCGAGGGACGCTATGGCTCTTTGATCCTCTGCTGTAAGTTCGGTACCGCGGTAGTGGGTGTTGAATTTATCCTGGCTGGTGAGTGTCCCGGTTTTGTCCCAGACAATGGCCCCGGGATTTGCAAGTGTTGCGAGTACACCGGAATCTCTAAGGTAAAATCTATTCCTCGATAGCACTCCAAGTATGTGGCCGTGGGTGTAGGCGACCG
>PWJP01000174.1 GCA_003559985.1 Saprospirales bacterium | reverse complement strand
TCGGAGGGTCCACAATAATCACATCCGGATGTCCCTCCTTTTCAAAAAAGGATGGGTCAAGTAGTTTTTCAACCTCCCCGGTAAAAAAGGATACGTTTTCTATGCCGTTGAGTTCGGCATTGATGCGGGCGTCTTCGATGGCCTCGGGTACAGATTCAATTCCAACAACTTTTTTCGCCCTGCGAGCTGCGGGCAAACTGATACTTCCAATTCCGCAATAGAGGTCGTAAACCAGCGATTTGTCTTCAATCGCAGCAAAATCAAGTGCAATTTCAAAGAGCTTTTCAGCCTGGGCCGGATTGGTCTGAAAAAAGGATTTCGGACCCAATTTGAATTTCACATCCAGCAGTTGCTCTTCGAGAAATTCGGAACCGTGGTAGAGTTGCATCGGCAAGTCAAGCAAGCTGTCGTTTGCCTTTTCATTAATGACGTAATAAAGGGAAGTGATGTCCGGGAATTCTCCGACAATGGCATCCAGTACCAGGTCAATCTGCTCTTCATTTCGCTCTGCAAAAGCCACGATGACCATCAGTTGACCGGCAGGTCCGGTTCTAACTACCAGAGTTCTCAGCAATCCCGTTTTTTCCTTAATGTCAAAAAACTCAAGGTCATTTTCTTCCGCAAAATCCCTGACAAAATTTCTGACTTGATTGGAGGGGTCTGGTTGCAAATGGCACTTTTCGACATTGACTATTTTGTCAAAAGAGCCAGGTCTATGAAATCCAAGTGCATTGCCGCGGTCTATTTTTCGGTCCTCCTTGACTTCTTCCAGACTCAGCCAGCGCTTGTTTGAAAAGGAGAACTCCAGTTTGTTTCGGAAAAAAGTAGTAGAGGGTGCGGGAATGGGTTCGCCAATGGTCTCAGGGCGACATTTGGCGATTCGCTCTATGGCGTTGATGACCGTCTTGTTTTTGAGAAAAAGCTGCTTTTTGTAGGCCAGATTTTGCCACTTGCAACCGCCACAGTCAAAAAAGTGCTCGCAAACCGGCTCCACTCTATCCGGTGAAGGCTCCAACAACTCAGTGACAAAACCGAATGCCACACCTTTCTTCTTGCGCTTACTCAGCACCTTTACCCTGTCTCCAGGCACTGCGCCCTGCACGAGCACTACCTCTCCGGAGTCGGCCCTGCCGAGTGCAAGTCCCTTATCAGCTATGTCGGTAATCAATACCGACGGGAATATTTTCTTTCTCTTGCCCAATTTGAATAATTTTTTGCAAAGCTAATAGAAGTTGGGTCAATTGAGAGATATTAAAAGTCCAAAGTGACGAAAGTTGTGATAATGCCTGCTCTGGCCAGGGACTCGCAAATCGCAACTTTGTCAGGGCGAGAAAGAATCAGCTCAATCCTCCTTATTGTCCCTGACCACAACCATTTCAGTCCTTCGATTAAGTGCCCTTCCCTCTTCAGTTTCGTTGTAAGCAATTGGTTTTGACTCGCCAAACCCCCGGGAAGATATACGCTTTGAGTCCACTCCCTGCTCAACCAGATACTCTACTACAGATTGCGCTCTTTTTTCAGATAATTTTAAATTGTCATCGGGGTCTCCAATATTGTCCGTGTGGCCGTGGATTTCTACCTTCACTTCTTCCTGCGCATCCAAATACTCCACCAATCGGTCGAGCTCGGAGTAGGATGAAGTGTCCAGGCGATGCGATCCAAATTCAAAGAGGACGTTTTCCAATACGATGGAGGTTTCAACAGTGTCATCCACTTCGGGAAGAGGCTTAAGGGGAATATTGATCACAAAGGGATCCTCTGCAGTGGCTTTGCCCTCCACAGAAATCCTGCGCGACACGAATTCATACCCTTTTTTGTGCACATTCAGCGAGTAGTCGGCCTCGGTGGTGAGTACAGCAAACATGGTCCCTGCAGTACCGAGGATGTGGTTGTAAACCGTCTCATCTTCTGTGAGATTGACGATACGGGCATTCGCCTTGAGGGGTTTGCCCGTCAGCGCGTCAAAAACCTTTGCCTGAATGTAGGTAACCGGGCTGGCTTGTGCATAATCCGGCAGGCTAAAGCTGAAAATGCGGTAAATCCCCCGCTTCTCGGGTGGTTGAAACCGGTCACTGGCCATGTAGGCTGTCAATCCGTCAGAATCAACAAAAATAGCTCCTTCGTGGCCAATGGTATTAATTGGGTATCCGAGGTTTACAGGGGTTTTCCACTTTCCGTCATCACCTTTGCGGGCCACAAAAATATCGTAATCACCCATGCCGGGATGCCCATTGGATTTAAAAAACAGAGTCCTGCCGTCTTTGTGGATAAAAGGGGAAGCCTCATTGCCGGAGCTATTCACTTCCGGTCCTGCATTCACGGGTTCGGCGAAATTGCCACCGGACAGTATCCGGCTGTACCAGATATCACGTCCACCCTCTCCTCCGGGTCTGTCGCTGGCGAAGTAAAAGGTGCGGCCATCCGTTCCGAAAGCCGGCTGACTGTCCCATCCCCTGCTATTGACTTGCTCGCCGAGATTAAAAGGTCCACGCCACTGCCCGGTACTTTCTCTTCTGACCGCCATATAGAGATCGCAGCCACCAATATTATCGCGGTGATTGCAAATAGTTAGCAACATCATATTGCCGTCCGGGGAAATACTGGGTGCGGCATTGTGCGGATACTGTTCCAGAAAAGAATAGCGTCGCGGAGGACTCCACCCATCCTCTGTTTTCGCAGAAGAAACGATGTATTCAGTGCCCTTTTCTCTTAAGGTGTAAATCAATCGCTCCCCATCAAGAGATTTTACCGGCAAATAAATGGATTGATGGGCTTCCACAGGCAATTCAACCTGGCTTGGTTCAAATTTCACGGGTTCGTGGGTGGCCTGATTGATAAAGCGCGCATTGGACAGCCATTCATTGGCTGTGGACTCCCATCTGCCGTCCTCTGCTATCTCTTGAAATTTCTCCAGGGGTTCGATGGCTTTTTCGGGTTTTCCAAGGTGCAAATAGCACCTCCCTTTCAAGAGCCAGGAATCATTGAACAGGGGGTCGAATTCCTCCTGATCCGTAATTGCTGTGAAAGCCACAAGAGCCTCTTCGTACCGGGCCAGTTCAAAGTTGGAAGCCCCGTAAAAATAAAGGGATGGCACGTGGTCCGGATTTCTGTTGAGTACTCGCTCCATCTGTTCAATGGCCCTTTCAAACATTCCGTGGGCGAAATAATCCCTGCCCTCATTGAAAAATCGCTCCGCCCGTCTGTTGAGTTCGGAATCATCCTGAGCGACTAATATAGTTGGCACCGCGATGAGAAAAGCGGCGAAGAAAATTTTAATGGTATTAAGCATACAAGATAAAACAGTTGCCCGGACTGCAGTATTTTAGCAATGGGGGTTATTTTTGGTGTAATCGCGGGTTGTAGTGCTTCTAATGACATTACCACTCAATGCATTGTAGAATATCCAACCCAATTTGAATTACTCAGGTTTAGATGTTGGTATATATCTATCTACCAATAATTACTCTGATAATGGCTGGTAAAACCTATGGGAGGTAGATTAATACGCACGGCCGTGTTTATTTACAGTTCGGGTTTTCGATTGATTTGGTGTATGATACGCACGGCCGTGCATATCTACAGATATTAACCTTATCCGTCATTCAAGGATTTTGTACTTTCTGAACTTTGTACTTTCAACTGCGAAACTACTTTTTTTGCAAGAGTTCCTCTGCACCGGTAGAGCCGAGTTCAGCGGCCTCCTTCCAATCGGACAAATACCCGCTCGAGCCGCTTTTTTGCTTCGCGATACCTCGTTTCAGCAATTGATCTGCCTTTGGCACAGTGCCGTGGCCTTCCTTTAATTTGAGGGATTCGTTGATCGCATCAATGGCCTTTTCGTATTCACCAAGTTCCATTAAAACCTGACCGAACTGGAACAGGCAGTGTTTTCTCCACAGGAAATTGATGTCTTTTTCATCGAATTTTCTCCTTGTGAAAAGACGTAGGTCAAATTCTGCTTGTTTGTATTGTTTGAGATTGATGTGACAGGTCGCTTTCAGGCGCCTTGCTATCCAGTAAACTTCCTGGAGCGCGAGGGATTTTTTGGTGGCCTGGTCCAGGTCTGCGATGGCCTTTTCCCAATCTTTTCTCATCATATAAAGGCGTCCTCTTCCCACGAGTGCATCGGCATTCTCAGGATCGAGTCTGATGGCTTTGCTGTAGTCGTAATCTGCGTCCTCGTAGTGTCGGAGCATCATATTCACGTGACCTCTGCGCTCGTAAGCCTGGGAATGTTTATCGTATTTGTTGATCACCTTGTTGAGCATTTTCATGGCATCTTTTTCCTTGCCTTCGAGTGTGCTCAATTTTTTCCCTTTTTGAAAACTCTGAACCACCACCTTATCGCTCTCGGGCTCTACTATGTGGCAATCCAGGACGACATTGTTCTCCACCATCCAACATCCCAGCTTTCCGGAAACTGCAAATTGGGCCAAATACTGCACCAAATCCACTGAATTGCGGTAAAATTTTTCGGACAATTGGGTGACTGTCCTGGGTACTTCGATGGAGAAATTCTCTTCATTGAAGTGGTCCTCAGTTAAAAAGGTCTCGTTCTTGTAGTATGTTTCAAGGCGGTGAATCGCCATTTTAAACACCTTGTCATAGGTAGCCCGAGAACCAAAATCCAGTCTGCCCTGGAAGATAGTTTTATAAAATTTGATCATATGCTAATTACCGTAACTTATCCCTGTTGAAAAATGCCGACTAATTCCCTGCAAAAAGGGTTCCACAATTTCACCCTTCAAACCATAGGTCCTGAAAGAGTGAAATTTGAAGCTGCAAAGTTATGGAATTGGTATAATATTCTCCTTGAAAACCAGCAAAATACAGTCCAATGAAAATGGATACCCAAATATTCTCCCTGATTAAGTCGCTATTCCTGAATTTTAACGAAGATCAGGGAAGATACTTATTTTGAATGGTGATAAAATGCGTTCTGACATGTCCGGTAATAATGTAGAGAATTGCTCTGGCTGATAATTTCTTTCCATCGATTGTACAAAATTGTCTCCACTGCTCCTCTTCCAAAGTTTCAGAAAATGTGACAACGGCCTTTCTCACCGACTTCCATTCCTCGCGCAATTCCACCCACTTTCTAGCATCATCAATGGTAATTTTGGCGTACCACTCATAGTCGTAACCCGGATAGGAGTTTGGGTCCTTTCTCGCAGCAGCTAATAATCGCCAGGACATGACCCGCTCGCAATCTATTAAGTGGATAATCAGTTGACGCAGGGTCCACTTGCCGTAGTCGTATGCATAATCCAAATCGAGCCCCGGGCTGTGATCCAAAAGTTCGATTTGGTTCTTAAAATCACTCCTGAGGCATTTCAGTGGATTGCTATCTCCCATTCGACCGATGTAATCTTCGTAAAAATCATCATACTCCCCGGTAGTGGGTTTCCCCGGAAAAAAAACTTCCCCCATATCAATGGCTTTTTGAATAGAACAACCGACAGGTCAAATTGATTCAAGCTGCCGAAATAATGGAGGATGATGGAGATTGATCCGATGACAAACTGCAGAAAAAACTAACTTTGCGCCCATCGAGGCACAAAACATTGAAAATACCATTTAATGAAATACCTGATAACCGGTTTGGGGAATATGGGTCCTGACTACGATGGAACCAGGCACAATATAGGTTTTGATGTGATAGATCACCTCTGTGAGGAATTTGGCGTGGAAATGAAAGACAGTTCGCTGGGATTCCTCGGTGAAATGAAGCACAAGGGGCGCACTATCTACCTGTTGAAACCCACTACCTACATGAATCGAAGTGGAAAGGCTATCCGTCACTGGATGACTAAGCTCAAAATACCTGTTGAGCGGACCCTGGTAATACTCGATGATGTTAATTTGGAACCCGGTGTAATCAAGCTAAAGCCCAAGGGGTCAGACGGAGGGCACAATGGGCTGAAAAGCATTCAGCAAATGCTGGGGACCTCCTCCTATCCGCGACTGCGTGTCGGAATTGGAAGAAACTTTCACTCGGGTGAGCAAGTCAGATATGTTTTGGGCCGATGGACATCAGATGAGCTGGAGCAAATAAATCCGGCTATAAAAAAAGCGGCCGATGGTTGTCTGCAATTCGCCACCATTGGAATCCAGCATGCCATGAATTCTGTGAACAGTAAATAGCAGTATCAGCTCAATCTGATCTCATCTTCCGAGGCATCGAAAAAGCGATAGTCCATCAGTTGCAGGTCTGTATCGTGTTTTACCCTAATCCACTTTTTGTACTTGAGGTACCACTTATGTTGCTTGTTGGGGAACCCTTTTTTCAGGTAAGCTGCAATAAATGGATGAACTACAAGGGTGATGGATTTATGCGACTTAGATTTGAGTATAAACTCCAGGTCGCGTTCGATTTCCACCAGGATTTCGACTGAGGAATTGATCTTTCCACTTCCATTACAGGATGGGCACTTTTCCGAGGTATCAATTTTTACTGCGGGACGTACGCGTTCCCGGGTAATTTGCATAAGGCCGAATTTGCTCAGCGGCAGCACAGTGTGTTGAGCGGAATCATTCTTCATGTAGTTTTGCATGGCTTTGTACAACTTGTGCTTGTTCTCATTGTTGCGCATATCGATGTAATCCACAATGATGAGCCCACCAAGGTCTCTCAATCTGAGTTGCCGTGCTATTTCTTCCGCAGATTCCATATTGACGGCAAATGCTGCCTCTTCCTGGTCCCGCTTTACCGATTTCGGTCCACTGTTGACGTCGATCACATGCATGGCCTCGGTGTGCTCGATGACGAGATATGCTCCACTTCCCATGGTAGAAGTCTTACCAAAAGAGGTCTTAATCTGACGTGTCACGCCGTATTTATCAAAAATGGGTGTGCGTCCCCTGTAATAGGATAGAATTTTGGCCTTGCCGGGAGCCACCGAATTGAGGTACCCTTTGACATTGTTGTAAAGGTCCTTGTCATCGATCACGATGCGGTTAAAATCATCCGTGAGCATGTCTCTCAAAATACTGGTGGTTTTATCCAATTCGCTCAAAATTTTGACCGGGGGTTTGGAATTGACCAATTGAGATCTGACACTACCCCATTTGTCCAACAGCTGATTGAGTTCTTCGTGTAGGTCGCTCACTTTTTTACCCTCGGCTGCAGTCCGCACTATGACTCCAAAACTTTTGGGTTTGATGCTCTCAACCAGCAATTGCAATCGCTTCTTCTCATCCGAATTGGATATCTTTTTTGAAATGGCAATTACGTCATTAAATGGGCTGAGCACGAGATTTCTACCAGGGATGGTAATTTCACAACTTAGTCTCGGACCCTTTGTAGAAATGGGTTCTTTGAGTACCTGGACGAGAACCGGTTGCTTTTTATTAAATACCTGGTTGATCTTTCCCGACTTGTGGATGGGGTCCTGCATCTCAAAATTGTCCAGCATTTGAGTGTGCTGTTTGTTTGCGATTGAATCCTTTGTGAATTTGATCAAAGATCTCACATTAGGACCGAGGTCGGTGTAGTGCAGGAAGGCATCCTTTTTATGCCCGATCTCAACAAAAGCTGCATTGAGTCCCGGCATCAGTTTTTTGATGTAGCCGAGATATATATCCCCAACTATAAAGCGCTGGTTGGTCTTTTCTTTATGCAATTCCACGAGCTTACTGTTCTCCAACAGCCCTATTTCCACATTAGTGGGTGTAGAATTTATTATTAGTTCTTTCTCCACGATTTTACGTATTAGTTTGTGTCAAAAATGATCAGCCCGGGAGGTGCAACCTACACGGACAGTCAGATCAGACATGTTCATATACCAGGAGAAATTCAGACAAATATCATTCCGTTGCATTTGAATTGCGCGTGCTCAAGAGAAAAATAACGCGTATCTAAACGGACTGATAAAAAAGTAACCATTCGTTACGTAAGTGGCTTGAAGATTGAATACCGGCTGTGCCGGATATATTTTTTCGAGCAATTGTTAATGGAGTTTGATCAATCCACTTACATCACAGATGGGAAAAAAATTAACGGCTCCCGGGAAACCTCCTTTACCGTTTAATCTTCCCACTGCAAAACCGGACAGACCGGGATCTAAGGTCATCCAACGGTGTCAGCTTCAAAGACGAGCAAACTGCAATGCCCGGAACTTCGGTCTGACCGGTTTCACAGGAAAATTATTTTTTCTTCTTGTGTCGGTTTTTTCTCAACCTCTTTTTCCTCTTGTGGGTCGAGATCTTATGTCTCTTCCTCTTCTTACCTGATGGCATATTCACGTATTTTAATGTTAAAAAATATTTTTATTATCGTTCACAAAGTTCACTGAAAGTACGAGCATTGGCCTCATCACCCAGTGTTTCATATACAACCGGAAGAAGGCAAATGACCCTTTGATTGTCAGGCTCGAGTTCATATGCTCTGGAAAGCCTTTCAAGCGCACGCTGATATTGTCCTGTCTCGATTGCCAACCGGCCCAGATTAAAGAGCGCCGGCACATACTCCGGGTTTTGACGATTAATTTCAATCAATTGCGTCACACCCGCCATCGGATCGTTTGCCGGAGGGTGATCTGTCAAAGTAACAGCGAGGTTCACTCTGTAATCCAGGTTGTTCGGCTCCAAAGATACTGCATTTTCAAAGCTGGCAATGGACCTGTTTCCGCAAAGCGTTCGCTGGCTTTCAGTTTCAGCGCGCTGCAAGCAAATATTGTAGGTAGAGCCAGCAATGGACCAGGCCTCGCCTGTCATCACCATTTGAGCGACAAGCTCGGCGTGATAACCTGCGAGAGCGGGATAGCCAAATTGCATCCAGCGTCTCGATAAATCTTTGTGATATTCAATCTTGGAACTTTCACTGTCGGCCTGATCGAGTGCGTAATCAAGTGACTCAATCACATTCCTCCTCTCAGATGACAGGTTGGGCATTGCCGACCGCTTAATATTGACAAAATCAGTTGGTTGAAAATCCATTGCCCTCAAACTCTCAGCTTCTTGCAATTCCGGAGACTTGGTATCACAGCCAAAGTACAATACCACCACAGCGAGAATAGAGACGGAAATAAATATCAGACGACTTTGGTTCATATATTACTTTGCGGGTAGTTCATTGACATTTTCCTTAACCTGCTCGACAAAAATTTTCGCCGGTTTAAAGGCAGGTATGTAGTGTTCTGGTATTTCTATTGCTTTGTTCTTCTTGATGTGACGGCCAATTTTCTTGGCTCTCTTTTTCACAATAAAAGACCCAAATCCTCTGATATAAACATTCTCACCATCGGCCAGCGTATCTTTTACTTCTTGAAAAAAAGTCTCAAGTGATACGAGCACATCTACTTTTGGAACTCCGGTTTTCTCCGAAATGTTGGCAACTAAATCAGCTTTTCTCATCCTTAATCTTTGATTTATAGTTAATTATAAATTTGCTTCTACAAAAAGCGCAGCAAATTTCGCAAATTTTAGCAATATACAAAAATATTCACAATTTTTTCAGAATCAAATAGTTCCACTGCCCGCTAAGTTATAAATTTGCCGCTTATTTTCAAGCCCCCGTAAATAAATCATCGGGTCAAGTCAAAACTAACGAAAAAATTCTATCATGATCCTGTCAATGACCGGTTTTGGGAAAAAAGAGGTGGCCCTCAACGGCAAAAACTACCTCATTGAATTGCGAACCCTGAACAGCAAGGGTATTGAATTCCGCACCAAACTCCCGGACGAGCTACGACACAAAGAGTTGGAATTGCGTAAAATTGTTCAAGATTACGTGATTAAGGGCAAGATTGACCTCACCATTTCCACAGGTAACAATTCGGAGGAAGATGACTACATCCTCGATAAAAAGCTGTTGAAAGACTACTGCAAACAACTCTCTGAAATAAACAATGAACTCCAGCTAAACGGTGACGTGCTCCAGGCTGCCATGAAACTACCCAGTGTCTTCAAACCGGCGCAGCAGGAGCTATCCGATACCGACTGGGAAAAATTGGAGGCCGCAGTAACGGAGGTTCTTAAAATCCACAAGGATTACAGAACGGAAGAGGGAGCGCCTATGTTCGAAGCACTTGTTGAATACACCAGCAATATTCTGAACCGTGTCGAGGTGGTACAATCTATGGATACCGATAGAATTGATCGCATTCGCCAAAGGTACAAGCACAACTTTGAAAAAATTGCGAGGGATGTTTCCGCCGACCCAAACAGAATGGAACTCGAAATCATTTACTATATTGAAAAGCTGGACTTTTCAGAAGAAATTGTCAGGCTGGTCCAGCACTGCGAATACCTGCTGAAGGAGATTAAAGGAAGTGAAATCAGCAAGGGCAGGAAGCTCAATTTCATCACTCAGGAGATGGGGCGGGAAATAAACACACTGGGAGCAAAAGCATACGACTCTGAAATCCAGAAAGAAGTTGTGGAAATGAAGGACGACCTTGAAAAGATTAAGGAACAAACTGCCAATATCCTGTAAGCGCCAATGACATCAGGCAACAAAGGTGGAAAAATGATCATAATCACGGCCCCTTCCGGAGCGGGTAAAACAACCATTGTAAAGCACCTCAAATCGAACTTCCCGGAACTCGAATTTTCAGTCTCTGCTACAACGAGACCTAAGAGAGTGGGCGAAAAACACGGTCGCGATTACTACTTTTTGACCAGGGATAAATTTATTGAGCTCATTGGTGAAAAAGCTTTTCTCGAATGGCAGGAGGTCTATCCCGGTCAGTTTTATGGAACCCTCCATTCTGAGGTTGAGCGAATCACAGATCGCGGTAAGAGTATCTTATTTGACATTGACGTACAAGGAGCGATGAATCTAAAGAAGGAATTTCAGGGAAAGTCGATGGCTATCTTCATCAAACCACCCAGCCTGCAAATTTTAATGGACCGGCTCAGAAACCGCGGCTCCGAGTCCAACGAGCAACTCAGAAAAAGAATTATCAAACTCAAGGAGGAGTTGAGTTATGAAAGTGCTTTTGACAGAGTGCTTGTAAACGACGACCTCAGCAATGCCCTCTTTGAAGCAGAAAATATTGTCGATGAGTTTTTAAACTCCTGACAACCACCTCCGGGATGTAAAGCGAAATAGTAGTATTGGAAAGATATGGACAAAAAAAGAGACCGGAATTTCTCCCGATCTCTTGTGGTACCACCTGGAATCGAACCAGGGACACCAGGATTTTCAGTCCTGTGCTCTACCAACTGAGCTATGGTACCTGATTTATTTTGCGACGCAAAGATATAACAAATT
>PWJP01000076.1 GCA_003559985.1 Saprospirales bacterium | reverse complement strand
CGACTACAATGCTGTTCCAGAGAGTATTGCAGGATAAAACAATAGTCCGGTCGATTGTAAACTCAACCCCCGATTCTATAATTATTCTGGAATCCGGTCCCATGTATAAATATTTTCCATTCGGATTACTCCGTGGATCAGGGTCTGAGTGTTTTTCCTCCACATCGTTAAGGTAACAATAATCAATATCAACTATAAGGTCACCTTCCAACATTAGAATGTGGTCAAATCCATTACCACTTGCATTCAAACATGCAACATCCGGGTGAGCGAGAAGACGAGGTAGACTTTGCGTAGTATAATTCGGTTCAGGTTTAACAAAATTTGACAAATTCTGTGGTGATGCAGTTCCATCAATGTGTACATGCGTAGTTGAAGTAGGACTAAATAGCCCTCCACCAAGCCAGGTTAAATCCCCTAAATCGCTCACTTCTTTATAGTCCTCTATATCAAATCCTATTATAGATCTACTATACACATCAACCCAGTTAGATGAAGATCCTCCACTACCTGCAAGCCACTCCATGTAAAATCTAAATTCTTTTACAAAAGATCCAAATCTGTCAGATACATCCTCTATATAATTCGGGATGGTGATCTCATGTGTCACTTCAAAAAAGTTTGCATAATACTTCCTGGAATAAGACGAACCTAATTCAGTTTTTCCCAAGAATTCTACCTCGTGGTTGTGAACTGCCCCACTTGCATCTGGTTCATTAGGCATAGAAACTGCTCCAAAGAATTCGATACCAGGTTCCGCGTGCGTATCGGTAATAACCACCATAAGGTAAGTATTTCTGAAAGTAGTTTCATTTTGATCATTAGGGTCAAAGTTTGGGTTAACAGCACTTCCACCAGATACAGGTTTCATTTCCACTCCTTGAAATCCCATCTCCTCACATCCAGGCATAACTAATTGAGACCCGGTTAATGTAGGTCCGGACGAGATAAATTCCGGATACCAGTAACTTTCGATCACTCCCTGTGCCGAAATGTTGTTTTTCGGTACCAGTGCGGCTGTCAATACAAAAAGTATCAACAGGTAGGCATATCTGATTTTAATAAATGATAAAATGGGTTTTACCCCCCCGAATTTTCAGTATAAAATTGGGTGCAGGGGTCATTCTGCGCAATAAAGTTTTAAAATACATAATAATTTGGATTTATTGAAAAATAATATTTTGCAAACAACGGAAACTCGGCAATTCTCTCGTGCTCAATTTTCGTAAATATACATCATTTTTTTGACTAATGAAGGATTTCCGGCAAATTTTAACATTTTTTCTTCAAAAAAGGGCAGATTTTGATAAAAAATGTATCAAATTGTCAGAAAATGACAATTGCTGAGAACCAAGTGCAGACCATTTTGCTCCATCACGATTTCCAACAACATTCGCCGAAAATATCCTCCAAAACCTACAAGCCCGAAACTCAGATTAACCCCTGACTACAAGGCACCTTCAGATTTTGGGGTACACAACTCCAAACTCACAACTTCCGCCTTCTCCGCGTGGAATCCTATACAAGATTTAAAAGTATTCGATTCTCATAATTAACGGAAAATCATTGAATTACTGAATACAGCCTCATTGTCCTCTGCGTGAAACCACATTCCCAATGGCCAGGCCTGAAAAAAGCGGCCAGGGGACCACCGAAGCAGTGTTCACTGGACAAAAATCCTATAAATTCAATAATCTCTCCAAATTGATGTACAGCCGACCATATCAAGGTTGCGCTGGAAATAGTCACTCACCAAATCACAGACTCACCAATTCACAACTAGCCTGCCCCCAACACTTTGGGGGAAAAAGGCCATCCGCCATCAGCCAATCAAAAACTTTCCCCACCCGGTTAAGATTACGGATAAAATTAATTAGTTTTGCACTGTAAAACAGGGGTGGTACACATCGTTGGTTATTTGTCTAATTGAAGATATTCGCAGCAATGAGAGTAACAGGTTTAGTAATTTTTATAATGGTCATTTTTTCGGCCTGTTCCATATTTAAAGGCAGTGGTGGAGAGGACGCAGTTGAGTCGGATTGCACTGAGCGAGCCACAGTAAAGTCTTTTTCCAATGTGCCTGGCTGCCAGTTTTTAATAGTACTGGAGGACGGCACCAAGCTCCAATCTATGGAAGGTTTGAGTGGATATGGTCCCGTCTCAGATGGTGCTGTGGTGAAGATTGACTACGAAGTACAGGAGGGCACCAGGAGTTTGTGCAGGGAAACAGATAATGTGGTATCAATAACCTGCATGGATGTAATGACCTTTCCCGAAGAGGAATGCGCAGACAAAACCACGGTGTTTAATCGAAACTGGTTTCGAAATGCGAAAAGCTTTTCCAATGCAACCGCATTGAAGTACCACCCTACTGACAGCATAAATTACTTCCGCTTTGAGGGAGACCGACCAATGTTTTTTAATTGCTACGGTAAGTTGGAGTGTACGCGTGATAATTACGATCCGGGTACACGCTGCTATGAGTTGTTGAATACTATGAAAACGGCCCGGGTAATCTGGGCGGAAAACAAATAAACTCATGTCGAGGAATATTCCCGGATCGAGTTACGATGACATGCCGGAGGAGGACCGGACCTTAGAGCGGGCATTGCGCCCCGACTCTTTAAAGGAATTTCAGGGTCAGCCCAAAATAGTTGAAAACCTCGGAGTTTTTATAGAGGCCGCAAACATGAGAAATGAGGCCCTGGACCACGTTCTGCTTCACGGCCCCCCGGGTTTGGGAAAAACCACCCTCTCTTTTATCATTGCGGAGGAGCTGGGCGCCTCTCTCAAACAATCCTCTGGCCCTGTTTTGGAAAAACCGG
>PWJP01000187.1 GCA_003559985.1 Saprospirales bacterium | reverse complement strand
GATGTCTATACTGCAGAGTAGTAAAGTGATTTTCTGCTACGGGTTCAGTGAATTGCAGATCGGTGTTGTAGTTGTAGCTTTTGTTCTCCTGGTCTAAATTTTCTCTTATGTCTTCTGTAGATATACCTTCATCGTCCACAAAAACCTGATTAAAGGCGTTTAGAAAACCCAGTTGTTCGTTTTTGCTGTAACCGCCACCCAGGGTTGCTGCGAGTATCCGCCCGCGTTTTTCAAAACGGTGCCGGATAGTGGCGCTTCCGCTCCAGTCGATATTGGTTCCATCGCCCTCGAACTCCTGTTCACTAAGGTTGCTGAGCTTTTCAGCAGTATTGGTGTTATTGACATCTGAGGTTCTGAATTCATCTCTGGTGGTGTAGTTGAGGTCAGAATTGAAACGCAGTGCCGTTCTTTCGGCCAGAGATTGCTCCCAGCGAAGATTGAGCCTGTGGTCGTAATTTTTTGATTCGGTAACAGTTTCTTCGGTTGTTCTTAGTACCTGGTCTCCGGGAAGGAAGTTATCCCTGTTCATGACTCTTTCATTGGTCCTGTCAGCGAGGCCAAAAAAGTAGGAGGCATTGATTTCGTTATCGCTGCCGTAGCGCTGAGAAAATTGCGCCCCACCACTTACGGAGGTCAAAAATCCCGGCTGTGTCCCCCTGTTTATTATGGATGGAGCCGAACCGCCAAAACCGCGCCTGCCACCACCTCCTCCACCTGACATCATTTGTTGCATGCCACCGGAAAACTGGAAGTAGTCCTGCCAGGAGAATCCCATTTCATTGATGTTATTGCTTCCCGCCAAAATCGCCATTTGTCTTTTTTCATCGAATTGGTTGTAGCTCAATTTTCCATCAAAGCGGTCATCAGTACCGTAGGCACCACTCACATACCCAAAACCACCACCCCTTCGGTCCTCTTTTAGTTCCAGGTTGATGGTTTTTTCCCGTGTGCCGTCATCAATGCCGGTAAATTCAGCTTCTTCTGATTTTTTGTCGTAAACCTGCACCCTGTCCACTGCATCGGCTTGCAGGTTTCTGGTGGCAATTCGCGCATCACCTCCGAAAAACCGCCTGCCATCCACAAGTACATTTTGCACATCTTCACCCATGGCGCTGATATTTCCCTCAGCATCCACTTCTACACCGGGTAGTCTTCGCAGCAGGTCTTCTACTGTGGCATTTTGCGCCAGATTGAATGCGCGGGCGTCGTACACCACCGTGTCGCGTTGCACCAGAATGGGAATGCGGGTAGCCGTTACTTCAACTCCTGCGGTGGCATCTGCTGGTGCCATGGTGATAAGTCCCAAATCGTAGTGGTCTTGCAGCGAAATGTGCTCTTCAAAGTCGCGCAGCCCCACATAGCCTATTTTTACCAGGTAGTCACCCCGGTCGAGATTCGCAACCTCAAAACTCCCATCTTCATCCGAATATCCGAATGCCTGCATGGTGGAATCCAGGGGATTGAATAGTACGATGGAGGCCCATTCCAGTGGTTCTTGCTCCTGATTTTGAAGCTCTCCGGTTAGTGAGAGTCTGTCCTGTGCATTGGTTTCAAAATTACCGGTTAGCCCGAGTAGTAATAGAGTAGTCAGAAGAAGTTTAAATAGATGCATGTTTATATATGTGTATGAAAGAATTCCCACGAGGGGAAATTTAACTCATTGTCAAATGTAAGACGGATTGCCCAAATTGCAACTTGCTTTTGGACGAGTACCCCTTTTTTGACGACAGAAAGCAAGCCGGGTTTAATAAAGCTTTCAGAGAATTGTTTTGGAGTGGATTCTTATACTGATGATATTCATGAGAAAGCCTGTACTTACCCGGCAATTCGTCAGGAAATTCTTGAGGAATAAGTTTATCGGTGCGAGAAGGATTGTAAGCGATGGGTAATTTTAAAGTATGGTTTTCTCGAAAATATATCGGTTTTTGCCTGACTGTGGGAATAAAAGATTACTTTTGCCCGCCAATAGAGAATCAACACTTTTATACCATGAAACATGCCTGGCACGACCTTTCACCCGGAGACCGGTTGCCCAAATATGTGGACGCTATTATTGAGATTCCCAAAGGGAGCAAGGGGAAGTTTGAGTTGGACAAAAAGACCGGTATGATAAAGTTGGACAGGGTGCTGTTTTCTGCAGTTCACTATCCGGCCAATTACGGATTCATTCCGAGGACTTATTGCGATGATAAGGACCCCATTGACATCCTCGTTTTCTCATCCATTGAAATACCGCCTCTCACCATGGTCTCTGCAAAAGTTATTGGCGTGATGCGTATGCAGGATCAGGGTGAAGCAGATGATAAAATTATTGCAGTGGCTGAAAACGACATGAGCGTAAATCACATCGACGATATTCATCAGCTACCCCCACACTCCATGAAGCAAATGCGGAGGTTTTTTGAAGACTATAAAAAACTGGAGTCAAAAGAGGTGGTTGTAGAGGATGTGCTGCACAAAGAAAGGGCCTGGGAGATACTCATGGATAGTTTGGTGTTGTATAGAAAACATTTTTAACATTTGGAACTTACGATGTCCTTGTACCGTTGGATATGCTAAAGGGGCTGAATGCAAAGAGGTTAAATAAATGTTAATTTCTTATGTTCGCAATACGATTACGTCCAGTAGCCCTATCTTAGCATTGTTTTTGATACGAACATTATTCACCAAATAATTTGTCTATAGCGGAAAATCTACTTTTTAAAGATTGTATTGTTCACCAAAATGAATCGCGTCATGAATTTGACTCCG
Source organism: Saprospirales bacterium (assembly GCA_003559985.1). Taxonomy (GTDB): domain Bacteria; phylum Bacteroidota; class Bacteroidia; order Chitinophagales; family Saprospiraceae; genus PWJY01. The sequence goes on along the minus strand of PWJP01000187.1, from coordinate 86 downwards.
CTAAGTGACAAAGAACTTATCCAAAAGTATCTTGAAGGCAACGACTACGCCTTCGAAACTCTCCTTAACCGCCACAAGGAAAAAAT
>PWJP01000229.1 GCA_003559985.1 Saprospirales bacterium | reverse complement strand
ATCCCGTAGAGTAAAATCGCGCCGGAGCACATGGCGCAGGGCGAGAGAGTGGTGTACAATACACATTTCCGATAAACTGATGCAGCTTGCCTGCCCGCATTCTCGAGGGCATCCATCTCAGCGTGCAGTACGGGGCTTTTTTTCTGTTCTCGTTGATTATGGCCTCTGCCTAATATTTGCCCATTGTAAACTAATACAGAACCAATGGGAATTCCTCCGGAAGACAGTCCTTTTTTAGCTTCCAGGATCGCCTCCCGGAGGAATTTATGGTTAGTGGACTCAGGGAGAGAAATCATTATTCCATTACATCTTCCTTCTCGATCATGTCAGCCTCTCTGACAGCCCGGAATTCCGAGTGGTCACTCCACTCCGGCCAGTCGTCACTTTCCGCAAGTTTAATACCCAGTCTCAGGTAGAACTGTCCATCCTGAGATACGCCACCCAGGTCCCAGGTCTCTGGGTCATAGACATCTCCGGGGCGGTGATAGCGCTCTTCATTGTATCGTTGGCGAAGTTCTTTTCCTACCTCGGTGCCTCCATCTACCAAATCAGTACCACCCAGACCGTAAAAAGCAGGAACCCCCACTTTGGCAAAACTGAATTGGTCAGACCGGTAGAAAAATCCATTCTCCGGCTGTTGATCAGGGGTTATGTAACGTCCCTGGGTCTCGGCAATTTTTTCTCCCCAATTCGTCATTTCAGACTGATCGTCACCAATTACAATGATGTCATTGGTTGGGCCAAATGGATAGATTCCATCGACGTTCAAATTGGCTACGGTCTGATTGGTGGGAAAAAGTGGATTGCTCGCATAGTAAGAAGAACCGAGGAGTCCCTGTTCCTCTGCAGTGACAAAGAGGAAGACCAGTGTTCTGGCAGGTGGGGTTTCCATTTGTTGAACAGACCTGGCGATCTCCAGCAGTATAGCCACACCGGTAGCATTGTCAACTGCACCGTTGTATATGCTGTCTCCGTCAACCGGATCTCCTACTCCGAGGTGATCCCAGTGTGCGGAATAAATTATATACTCATCCGGGCGCTCTGCCCCTTCTATCATCCCTACCACATTTTGAGACACCCCGTGGTCGAAGGTATTATTCATGGTAGCGCTTATTTCCAGTCCGAGGGGAACAGGTTCAAAATCAGCACTTTTGGCACTTTCAAATAAGCTCTCCTGATCCTGACCGCTGATTTCAAAGAGGCTCGATGCCACATCGGAAGTTACCCAACCCTGGAGCGGTGCACGCTCAAGTGCTGCTTCCGGCATATCCAACTGAAGCTTGGGACCCGACCATGAGCGCTCCACCACTGCCCATGGATAACCCGCGGCCTCATCCTCATGAATGATAATCACACCGGCAGCACCCTGGCGAGCAGCTTCCTCATATTTGTAGGTCCAGCGACCATAATACGTCATGGCATTTCCGGTAAACAAATCCTCGTCTCCAATGGCAAACCCCGGGTCATTGACTAATACCAGGGCGATTTTACCCTCCATATCAATTCCGTCGTAATCATTCCAGCCGTATTCCGGTGCTACCACTCCGTATCCGCAAAACACTATTTCAGCATCTTCCACGGAGATTTCATCGTCCATTAACTGAGAATAAATCACATATTCCGGGCCGAAATTAATCGTAAAAGGCTCAGAACCGCCCATCACATTGAGTTGGTCACCAGAGGAACTATTCACCTCTACCAATCCGACTTCCTGAAACCAGCTTCCGAAATTTCCCGGTTCGATTCCAATATCTTCAAGCTCATTGACCAGGTATTCTTTGGTGAGTTCTCCGCCTCTTGTCATGGGCATTCTTCCCATGTATTCATCAGAGGCCAGTTCGGCAATGTGCCGTTCGAGGTTTTCCTCACTCAATTCTATTTCCATTACCGGGTGCTCTTCGACCACTTCGGGTTCGGCGCAGGAATATCCCAGTACAACCAGACAAAAAGTAAGACAACCAAAAATAATATTTCGTAACATCATGGCTCATTAATTTAGTTTGGGCAAATATAGTGAATAAGTGCATTAGAAGTAAATCCACCGGCCAAATCCTGCATCGCTTTTCCAGTGAGACCGAGGAATATCAGAATAAAACACTGTACCCAAAAGAACCAGCTAACAACACTATGAGAGAGGTAGACTCATGAGCCACTCAGTAATTCTGTGCCAAAAAGGATACTCATAAAAGTGTAGTACGGAAAGGTGGTAAATGGTCAGCGGCACCCAAACAATGATAAAAGCATTGAGCTGCTTGTTTTTTTTCCAATCCCACAGAATCAAAGAAATGAGTATGACCTGTCCAAGTAGAAAGCCAAGCGCCGGGACCATACGTAATCCATCTGCTGTGGGTGCATAACTCACCAAAGCGGGTATATACTTGAATATGATTCTATCAGTGATGGGGGTTATGAGGGGAAGGATGGTGCATACCATGTAGCGCGCATGCTGTAGCGGTTTTTTCCTAAAGTAAATTGCCAGGCCGTATATTATAGCAAACACCACGATCGAGTTGAACATCAGTGCAGATTGGTAATACCTGGCAGGATGTCCCACCGGCACATTTTCGATGGTATAGTGAGCTATGTTAAATCCGGATAAAACAACCAGTGGCACCAGGATGTAGGATAGCTTGCCAAAAAAACGGTGCCAACTAAATTTTTTGAATCTGACAAAGAACGCCTGGCTGATAAGCATAATGCACCACAGCGTCATCGTAATTCCGTGGAAGTGCACCTCAAAATCCATGGGAGCAGTCAACCGGCCGTAATAGGAAGACCAAAAGGCGATCAGAGCCATTATAAAAAACACCACAAAGTAAATTCCACTGTAGCGGTACAGGTGCTTATT
>PWJP01000066.1 GCA_003559985.1 Saprospirales bacterium | reverse complement strand
TGTTGTCAAACATTTTGGCAACCTGCTTCTTCTTTCCCTCCTCGTCCTCATATGGCTTAATTTCGCTCATTTCTTTCTTTTTCGTTACTGTTTATTAAAGCCTGATTTGCAGTAGCTAAAGTTAATCCACTTTTTTGCCTATCGGAAATCTTTATCCTGTTTTGTGGCCACCACGGAAATAGAAATTGGTCATTGTGGGTATTTGTTCTGAGGGAGTCCATTTATTTCTGCATCTGAAAATCAGACCAGGTCCCGCTCGTCCCAGTCTTTGCGCTTTTCTTTGGTCTTTTCCCGGAGTTCGTCCAAATCCAGTTCATCGATTTCGTCCTCTTTTTCTTTTTCACCGGACAACCGCTTCAGGCGCCGTAGTTCCTTTTGGTAGGCCCGGTATTCCCAGTCTCCACCCCGATTGAGAAAACCAAATGTTTTGATGTAGCTGACCACCAAATCGATTCCCAATACTGCTATCGGGATGAGGCTCCACCACAGACCGGGAGTAAAAAGGTAATTGACGATAAAAACCACTGCGATGGCAGTGAGATTTCCGCCGAGTTTGTCGTAAAACTTCTTCTGTTTTTTAACCCTTTTTTCAGCTATCTCCTCTGGTGTCATGGCTGTCCTTTTTGTATCAATTCCCGGACTGAACTACCGGTTGCAAATGCGAGTCCCCCTCCAAGTCCACCCAGGGATCCCGAGATAAACAGAAGGCCCAACAGACTGACCCCGTCGAAAATATTGCCCAGCCGGTCACTGAGTATGCCCTCATTGAGCATGTCAATGTAATAGGCCTGAAGTATCCATGCTGCAAATACACAGAAAAACCCAGTGGAAAAAGCCTTGACAGGTACCAGGTCGGAAATATATCCCATTGCAATACAAAGCGGGACAAAGGACCACCAGGGGAACCATGCCCCCAGCACCATCGTCAAAAATATGGTGGCCAGACTGATGACAACGAGCTTGAGATTATCCTTGAGCATCCGGGCTTATTTTTGAAGTGGGTAAAAGTAATGATAATTTACAACCCCACCAACCAATTCCCGGAGTTTGTCATCAAACTGGACCGATCTCCATTCCCCCTTTCCAAATCAACGGTGCATATCCGTTCCTGCAAAGTGGAAGGATGCTTCAATTTTGGCGTTCTCGTCACTGTCCGCTCCATGGACTGCATTTTCACCTATGCTTTTTGCGTAAAGAGCGCGAATGGTCCCCTCTGCCGCTTCAGCAGGGTTGGTGGCACCTATTAGTTTCCTGAAATCAGCCACTGCATTGTCCTTTTCTAAAACAGCAGCTACGATAGGTCCTGAAGACATAAAATCCACCAACTCTCCGTAAAAAGGTCTCTCCTTGTGGACGGCGTAAAATTCACCCGCTTTTTCAGCAGATAATTTGGTGTACTTCATGGCGATGATCTTAAATCCCGCATTGTTGATCCTGGCGAGAATATCTCCAATGTGGCCGGCCTTTACAGCGTCCGGCTTGATCATGGTAAATGTGATGTTTCCTGACATAATTGGTCTTTTTTTAATGAAGCTGCAAAAGTAATCAATGAGACCACATCGAAAACCCTTTTGTTGCGAAAATAAGCGAAAAATTGTCGGCAGTTGAAAGAATGGAAATTACAAAGTTCAAAATAGCAGATGGGATTTGAACGGAATCCTTTGTAGGGACGCAAGGCATTGCGTCCCTGCTACCTAAATCTGGATTTGGTACCAATGTCTGTAGATACGCAGGGCCATGCGTATCCTGCCTCCTCCCATTAATTTTATCACCAATTTCTGATTAATAATTGATAGTGATTTTTTTCGTATCAAAACGAGCAGAGAAATCCCCCGCCCAATTCATTGGTGGTAGGCAAAGCTGCAGTGCGAAAAGATTTTTGCCTGTATTCAGGATGATAGATTTTGAAGCCAAATACAATAAAAGTGGCTTTAGGAGCGGACCAATAAGTGCGAAAATTAATATCAGGCCCGTCAATAATATTGTAGTTGAGCAAATCTTACTAATTTCGCGCCACAATTATGAAAGACGATATTTCTGAAATAAAACCGGTCCTGAGCCATCCCCGCGATGTGGTGATTCTGTCTCACAGAAATCCAGATGGTGATGCCATTGGGTCCTCCCTGGCAATGAAGATGTACCTCGAATCCAGAGGGCATTTTGTGAAGTGCATCCTCCCGAGTGAGTATCCCGATAATTATGAGTGGTTACCGGGTGTGAAGGACTTTATGATACACGACCTGCAACCGGATGAATGCAATAAGGTGGTCGAAAAAGCTGATTTGTTCCTCTGCCTGGATTTCAATTCACTGGATCGAATTGATAAGTTGGGCATGGCGGTGGCTGAAAACAAAACGGCCTTTAAATGGCTCATGGACCACCATTTAGATCCTGAGCCCTTTGCGGATTACTATTACTGCAACGACAGCGCGAGTTCCACCTGTGAACTGGTGTATCGGTTTATAGATGAGATGGGGGAGAAAGATAAAATTAAAGGGGTTTTGGCCGATTGTATCTACACCGGAATCATTACGGATACCGGTTCTTTTCACCACGCAACCAACCCGGATATATTCCGCATGATAGCGGAGATGAAAGAAAAAGGCCTTGATTACACCCGTCTCCAAAACAACATTTTCAACAATCAGTCCGAAAAGCAAATGCGCCTGCTAGGATACTGTCTCGGAAGGCGACTGGTAGTTGATGAAGAAAAATCCATTGGTTTGGTGTTCCTCAGCCGGAAGGACTATCAAAAATTCAATATACAGCGCGGAGATACTGAGGGCATCATCAATCATATTTTGAAGATAAGAACCGTTAAATTAGCGGCCTTTATCACTGCACAACCAC
>PWJP01000123.1 GCA_003559985.1 Saprospirales bacterium | reverse complement strand
TCGCATTCGGCTAACCGATATGGCTGATAAGTTATTGTTATTATCATCAAGTCCTTTTTATTAAAGGCGCACAAAAATAATATTCATAACGCATTTTTCCAAGCACCTAATGGACGTGGACAAAAAAATTCCTAAACTAATCACTGAACTATACTGGATCTCTTTGTTTAAAAATCCTAAGGCCTTTTATAATACGAATGAGGAACAAGCTGAAAGGAATTATGGGCTTATGGAAGAAAATTGTGGAACCCTGGCAAAATTTTCAACAGATATCTTCTAAACCACCAATTGGAGAGTTTGGTTCAAAAAATGGTTTCACCCGATCCATTCGGCCTAAATTTTGATGAGGTAGAATGATTTGGTAGATTTGTAGTACATTTAAAAGCTTTGGTTATCCTTTATGAAGAAAAATTTGTCCATAGGTCCATTAGTTACTTCTCTTCTTATCATTTTTTTCAATCAGTTTGCTCTGGGCACACCGGAACACTACAAGTATGAATTAACCCCTGAAACTAAGGTTTTCCAACCCTTTCATACAACCGAAAACCTCGATCAAAATGTCGATTTGCTGGCGGGGGTAGTAAAAAATGGCTTTCTGTTGCAGTGGGATCAACTAGAAGTTGAAAACCTTTTTAATCACGGAGGAAGCCAGATTAAGCTCTCACTTCCGGGTGAAAAAGAAATGGTTCTGGAACTCGAAGAGCGGCATTTGTTTTCAGGCGGATCCCCAAATATATTCCTCGCTTCAAATCCCAACGAAGCGGTGACCGATTTCAGAGCGCGTTTTTTCAAGGGTGAGGTTGCAGGTAGTGAGAATTCCCTGGTCGGGGTATCCATCTTTGAAGATGAGTTGGTCGCCTTTATTTTTGTGGATGGAGAACACTATTCAATCGCCCGACTGCGGAGTGAAAAAAATGGAGGCCACATTATGTACAGGGAAAGTGAGTTGCTCCAATCCAATACAGCGCAGTGTTTTTATGATGAGGAAAAACACAAAGTGAATAAGGGTCACCCGGGCACTCACAGAGCGGTTGACAGCAGCAATTGTGTGACAATTTATGTCGAGGCCAACTACGACATCTATGTGAATAAAGGATCTGTAAATGCTGCTGCGGCATACGTACTTGGAGCTTTCAATCAAGTGTCCATACTTTATGATATGGATGATATTGATCTGACCGTTTCCGAGCTTTTGGTTTGGGATGAGCCCAGTCCATACACCGGCCCGGGTGCAAGCCAGTATTTGGTGCAGTTCAGAACTCATCTCAATGGCAATTTTAACGGCGATCTTGCTCACCTCGTTGGATTCGGAGGAGGTGGAGGTGTAGCGTATTTGAATGTATTATGCTCCAGTTTGTGGGGAGTGGCCTACAGTGGTATCGCTGCCAGCTACAATGATGTACCGGTTTACAGCTGGACGGTTATGGTGATAGCTCATGAAATCGGTCACAATCTCGGTTCTCCGCATACCCATGCATGTGCCTGGAATGGAGACAATACCGCCATAGATGGTTGCGGCCCGGAGGCTGGTTACTCCGAGGGTTGTGATGGCCCATTACCATCCGGTGGAACTGTAATGAGTTATTGCCATTTGGTGGGAAGTGTTGGAATAGACCTTTCCCTGGGATTCGGTCCTCAACCGGGGGATTTGATGAGGGACAATGTGTACAGTGCTTCCTGCCTTGACGATTGTGATCCGGTTACCGACGATGCAGGAATTATTGCATTGGTATCTCCGGATGGATTGATTTGTCAGACTGATGTAGTCCCCGAGATCAAGCTTTTTAACTATGGAGTTAACCAACTCGATTCGGTGTGGATTTTTTACGAGGTTAATCAAATGCCGAAAGACAGTTTCCATTGGACCGGTAGTTTGGACCCATTTTCATCTGAGAATGTGGAGTTGCCTCCGGCTACTGCCGATTTCGGTCAAAATGATGTAGTCGCCTACACGGCCTTGCCAAATGGACAGAACGATTCAAATCCCGAGAATGACACGCTTTCCAGGCAGTTTTATGTAGGATCCAATTCTCTCACCCTTGAAATTGTCCTGGATCAATTCCCCAATGAAACCACCTGGTTTCTCGAGAAAAACGGCACACCGGTTATTTCAGGAGGTCCGTATGGGGGCTACAGCAATGGAGATACCGTGACTTATGACTTTTGTTCGGTATCGGGCTGTTATCTCTTTACTATTTTGGATAGTTTTGGTGATGGGATATGCTGCCAGTACGGTGAGGGTTCCTATCAACTTATTGACAATAACACAGGCGACACCCTTGCAATGGGAGGGGAATTTGGATTTATTGACACCACATCTTTTTGTCTGGACGCTCCATTCCTGGCTGAAATACTCGTGGGAATTGATGTGGAATGCGGTCATGAAAGCAACGGATCGGCAATTGCTCAAGCCACCGGTGGTACTGGCTCATACTCTTTCTACTGGAGTAGCGGTTCGCAGGACTCCATAGCAGACCAACTTTCAGAAGGTCTTTACTTTCTTACCGCAACGGATGGAGTTGATACCATTGTAGATTCAGTTTATATCGAGGACCCGAATTCCATATGGTATGCCGACAACGATGGCGATGGATTTGGAAACCCACAGGACAGTATTCTCGCCTGCGAACAACCTGCGGGATATGTGGATAACAATCTCGACTGTGACGACAGCAACCCCAGTATAAATCCGGATGCAACGGAAGTTTGCGATGGGGTGGACAACAACTGCGACGGGGTGGTTGACTTTGGCATTGGACCGGAAGCAGTATGTCAGGATGCCCATGTTTTTACCAATCCAACAGGAACAGCAATATTAGACCCCTGGCAATTTGATGGGGGTTCTTACGACACCTG
>PWJP01000205.1 GCA_003559985.1 Saprospirales bacterium | reverse complement strand
TCCAATGTAATGGCCATCAGAAAAAAATACCAGGACAGATTTGTTGATAAACACGGCATCAAACTCGGTTTTATGTCGCTGTTTTCCCGGGCTTGCGCCAAAGTGCTGATGGATATGCCACAGGTCAATGCGCGTCTGGAAGACGACCACCTGGTCTATCACGACTACGTCGATATTTCGATTGCCATTTCCACCCCGAACGGACTGGTGGTGCCCCCTGTGAAAAACGTCGAATCCCTCAGCCTGGCAGAGATAGAGTTAAAGATCAAGGAACTCGCAGACAAGGCGAGAGAAGGAAAATTGACTCTCAAGGAAATGAGCGGAGGAACTTTCACCATTACAAATGGAGGGGTTTTTGGCTCATTGGTCAGTACGCCTATCCTAAATGAGCCGCAGAGTGCCATTTTGGGTATGCACACCATACAGCAGCGACCGGTGGCGGTTGATGGAAAGGTGGAAATACGACCCATGATGTACCTTGCTCTTTCTTACGACCACCGCGTAATCGACGGAAGTACTTCTGTGACGTTTTTGGTGAAAGTAAAAGAAGCCCTGGAGGATCCGGTGACCCTCTTGCTCGATATATAATAGCCCGACCGATACAGGAGGAGGGGATGAATCAGATAGCTGTTGCACACCATACCATTGAGCAATGACTGTACAGGAATTTTTCGAACTGCTGTCCCAGTACCCCGCCGCTGTTTTGGCGTTTTTTCTGTGCATACCGGCCAGTGCACTTTTGGCCAATTACCTCAGTGGCAGTAGAGCTGCGGACAGTCCCTGGAAGTACCTATACAGTGTATTGATTTACCTCGCTTGCGTTCCCGGTATTTTTGCGATGACGCTGATGGCCTATCAGTTTTTGTTTGAGACCCTGGGCGTGATGCAATTGGACATCATTCTCCATATACTGCCACTGGTCTCCATGATCCTCACCATTTTGATCATACGAAAAAAAGTCAATCTGGACCTCATTCCCGGTTTCGACAAGATTACCGCATTTCTCACCGTAATTTTCGTGGTTTTTGTCCTACTCTGGGTCCTGGACAGAACCCGTCTCTGGGTCATTACTTTTTTGCCCTTGCCGGTTGCCCTGCTGATCTTTTTCGCCATGTTGGTAGCACTGATCTGGGCCTGGCGCAAACTCGGAGGGAAAGGAGCCGGAAGAAGACCCCGGCATTAGAGGGGAAATTACTTTACCAACTTCTTGATATCCTTAATGTCCTTCGACATCGATTCTAGCCGGGCGTCCATCCACTCCCTGGCAGACAATCCCGGTTCCTGAAAGGAGATGTGAGCCTGGTACTTCCAGATTTCAGCCACTTCGTCGAAAGCGAGTTCGAAAGGGGGGTAAATGTCGTTGTCTGAGATGAGGATGAGGGTGTTTTTGCTGTCCGATTTGCGCAGTCTTTTATAAACAATGCCTTCGGAGCGAGTCACGACTACATATGTTTCGCCGTCTTTGACATCAGTCAGGGATTCCACATAAGAGCAGACCACAATATCAGAATCCCGCATGGGAAGCATCGAGTCGCCCCGGATTTCAAAAGCCCTGAAGGTGCCCTCACTCAATTCAGGGAGGAACATTCTCGGAAGTTCTTTAATGTAGGAGGGGTCGTTAAAGCTCTCTACGTAGCCCGCCTCAGCTTTGGCATCCACCAACTCAATGTTGGAGCGGTTGTCACCTGACACACTAATGGCCAGTATCTTCATTCCACTCTCCTTGTCAAAAGAGCGCTCCTCACCCTCCCAAAGTTGCCGCTCAATGAGATCCTCCACAGAAATTTCAAAGGTGCGGGCCATGCGTATAAGAGTCTCAATATTGGGTTCTGAATAACCCCTTTCATAACCGGCGATGGTCGGACGCGGTATCCCCAATTTGTCCGCCAACACCTGCTGGCTCCACTTTCGCTGCTTTCGCAAAAATCCGATGTTTTTACCCAATCTGCTCATACAAAGTGTAAAATTACAACAATTTTATGTTTGAAAAAAGAGCATTGTCAGTTTTCAGGAAATGACATATAGCTTTAAGGGAAATATTTGTAGCCTCGGCCGCCATTATGGACTTAAACCAATCACAAAAAATTACTGATTAGACATTTGAACCGACTTTTTTACAAATCCATGACAATCTTAAAAGGCTAATAACCAATTTATTATATCCTATTTTACGCCAAAAAACGACTTTGCCGTAAAATTTCTCAAAAAATATAGGATAAAAAGGTCCTTTATTGGTTAAATTATTGTATATTTGCAGTGACTAAAGAGAAGATATGTTTTCAAAAGCTTGTGAATACTCCCTAAGGGCGGTGATTTACCTGGCTACCAGACCTACGGAAAGTCGGAGGGTACGTCTTCAGGAAATTGCAGATGCCATCGAAAGTCCGGTTGCCTTTACTGCTAAATTGTTGCAGGAATTGGTCAGACAGGATGTTTTGGTGTCTATCAAAGGACCCAATGGGGGGTTTGAACTAGCAGGTGAAGGTGATGAAATTACGCTCTATCAGGTAGTGCGGGCCATAGACGGAAAAAAACTTTTCGAGAAATGCGCCATCGGACTCAAAGAGTGTTCAGCATCACACCCCTGTCCGGTACACAATGATTTTGTTGAAATAAGAGATAAATTGACAACCGTGTTAAAGTCAACCACGGTTAATAAGGCCGCGGGAAGTATTGGGAAAGGAAAGTCTTTCCTGGCTTCTCTGAGTAGTTGAGTAAAATAAGTTTGGGATTTTGAGCTAACCTTGTGAAGGAGGAGGCTCAAAAATTTTTACCATAAAACAGGATAAAAAGGTCCGAATATATGATTAACTGATACAAATGAACCCGCATGCATATATTTTCAAAGGCTTGTGAGTATTCGATTAAAG
>PWJP01000148.1 GCA_003559985.1 Saprospirales bacterium | reverse complement strand
TGCGGTCGCTCTCGCTGAGGAGGATTTTGCGGAGGCGGATGTGTCCGGGAGTGATTTCCACGTACTCATCATCTCCGATGTACTCCATGGCCTGCTCGAGGCTCAGGACTCTGGGCGGTGGTAGTTTTACTTTGTCATCAGAGCCTGCCGCGCGGACGTTGGTCAGTTTTTTGGCCTTGGTCAGGTTGACGACCAGGTCGTTTTCCCTGCTGTGCTCACCAACTATTTGTCCTTCGTAAATCTCCGCCCCGGGAGGGATGAAAAATATTCCTCTTTCCTGAAGTTTGTTCATCGCAAAAGGGATGGATACGCCCGGTTCGGATGCGATCATCACGCCCTTATTTCTGCTTTCAATATCTCCCTTCCACGGCGCGTAATGAGAAAAGCGGTGGTACATAATGGCCTCGCCGGCTGTTGCGGTCAGCATGAGGTTTTTCAGACCGATAAGTCCTCTGGTTGGGATGTTGAACTCCAGGTGCATCATGCCGCCCCTCGGTTCCATTTTCTCCAGTTCACCCATTCTTTTGGTCACCATGTCAATGACGGTTCCCGAGTAGTCATCCGGGCATTCTATTACCAGCGACTCAATGGGCTCCTCTTTTCCTCCGGGGCCCTGACGCACCAAAACTCTGGGTTTCCCCACCTGCACTTCGTAGGACTCTCTTCGCATGGTCTCCAGAAGAATGGAGAGGTGGAGTACCCCTCTTCCGTGCACGTTGAAGACTTCCGGCGAAGCGGTTTCTTCAACCCGGAGAGCGAGGTTTTTTTCAGTTTCCTTTAAAAGCCTGTCTCTCAACTGCCTGGACGTTACAAATTTACCCTCTCTTCCGAAAAAGGGGCTATCGTTGACGGTGAAGAGCATACTCATGGTGGGCTCATCCATGGCAATGGGTGGCATGGCCTCCGGATTTTCGGGATCGGAAACGGTATCCCCGATCTCAAATTTCTCAATGCCGCTTATGGCGCAAATATCCCCGGCTTTGATCTCCTCCCTGGCTACTCTCTCCTGTCCTTCAAAACCAAACAACTCCCGAATGCGAAGCTTTGAACTGCTTCCATCTCTTTTGATAAGGCTGATTTGTTGCCCGGGTTTGATGGTTCCGCGCTTTACCTTTCCGATTGCGATTCTACCTATGTAGTTGGAGTGGTCAATGGCGGTAATTTGGAGTTGCAGGGCTCCCTCATCCACCACCGGACCCGGAATATGCTCAAGTATCTGGTCCAGCAAAAAGTCCACGTTATCGGTTTTTTGATTGAAATCCGGTCCCATCCATCCATTTTTGGCAGAACCGTAAATGGTGGGGAAGTCGAGCTGATCATCTCCGGCGTCCAATTCGCACATCAGGTCAAATACCATTTCCTGAACTTCATCAGGCCGGCAGTTGTCTTTATCTACTTTGTTGATGACCACGACCACTTTTTTATCCAGAGCAAGGGCTTTCGACAGCACGTAGCGCGTCTGGGGCATGGGGCCTTCAAATGCATCCACCAAAAGCAAAACGCCATCCGCCATATTGAGTACACGCTCCACCTCGCCACCGAAATCTGCGTTACCGGGGGTGTCGATGATGTTAATTCGAACACCCTTGTAGGTCGCTGTGATGTTTTTGGAGACAATGGTTATTCCCCGCTCTTTCTCCAGGTCATTTTGATCCATAAACTGGTCCACGGGTTTGTCGCGGTCCTTGAAGTGACCTGTGGAGGCCAGAATTTTGTCAACCAGAGTGGTCTTGCCGTGATCTACGTGAGCAATAATGGCAATGTTTCTTATATCGGTTCTTCTGTTCATTTCGCCTTGTTCAAAAAATTATAAAATGGGTTTTGCAGCCGGTCATTTGTCTGAAAAGTCCGGTTTTTGGGGCTTTTGATTGGCATTTGTTCCCCCTTGTAAAAGATAAAGGATCGGGCATTTCTTAAAAAATCGCGCAAAGATACTCTCTACATTGTTCTGAATGTCGTTTTGGTGATATTTATTTCCCGGCAGGTGGAAAAAATGTAAATTCCGTGGATGCGCAGGGCATTTCGTATTTTTCAACTGCGTAATTTGTTCCCTGGGCCGGAACCTTGTCTAATCTTAAGGTATTACCATGCCTACACAAAAGACCCCAACGGGGTCAGGCAGCAAAACGATGGGCCATCGACCATCGCCAGAGTACAACAGAGAACAGCACCCTGAAGGGGTGCAGCAGGAGGACGCCAGGAGCAATCCCATCAATAGTAGCAAATCCAGATAGAGGAAGCAAGGACCAAAGCAAATATCCACTTGCAATAAAACCTCCGAAGTTCAGGAATAACCTCTCCTCAGGACCGAATAAACTCCAACTCTCCGTTTTTCTCATTGTAGGTGGCAATAACGGATGGTACCTGTTCTCTCCCGTTTTTTTCGTTCTTGTCGCAGGGAAAGGTAAAATCGCAACCCCGGATGATGTCGGAGGTTACTTCGCCAAAAAAGCTTGGCGTTGGATTGCCGTGGGTGTTGGCTGAGGTAGACAGCATGGGCTTGTCGAAGGTTTTCAATATGCTGTGGCAGGGGCCGGTTTTCACGATGCGCATGGCCACTTCGCCCTTTTTATTTACAAGTGGGGGAGCCAGGTTTTCGGCATCGGGATAGACGATGGTTAGTGGGCGCTGGTGCAGGCTTAAAAGTGTTTCAATTCGCGGGTGGATGAGCGGAACGTATTCGCGCAATTTTTCCAAGCTGTGGACTAGCAGAATAAAGGGTTGTTCGTCGGGCCTGTTTTTCAGTTTCTGTACCCGCTTGATAGCATCTTCATTGAAGGGGTCGCAGCCTATTCCCCATACGGTGTCAGTGGGATGTAATATGACTCCTCCCTCATTTAATACTTCTACAGCCTTAACAATACTTTCGCTCA
>PWJP01000047.1 GCA_003559985.1 Saprospirales bacterium | reverse complement strand
GCTACTGCCGTCCAGTTAATCAAAACGACTATTTCGGCATGATCTAATGAAGGCAAATCAAAATCCCAATCGCTACAAGTAGCTGTTAAGCTTCCTGATGATCCTGTAACTGTTATTTCTGTTATATGTCCAACCCCACCGTTTCTTTCTACAATAGCGTTTGCCATACTGTTCATCCAATTAGGCGGATTACCATCCGGATTCCAACCATGTACAATAAATGTTACTCCTGCTCCTTGTTTTTCAAATGTTTGAGAAAAACCAAATACTACTATAAATAATAAAATTGTAAGAAAAAAAGGTTTTGCTTTCATGATAATTAATTTTTAATGATTTTATAATGTAATATATTTTTATTCGTTTCGATTTTTAAAATATAAACACCTGCCGGTTGAGTTGAAAGGTCAATTTCAAAAAAATCACTGTCCCTCTTTATCAGGGGGGAGAATATTGTTTTGCCAGTAATATCGGTTATTTCGATAGTTCCCAACCCTTTCAGGGTTTCAAGCCCCAAAATACTTATAAAGTTGGTTGTTGGGTTTGGGTAAATAGAAATATTGTCATTTGTATGTTCATAAATATTTACATAAGCGTTTACAGTAACTTCAAAACTACAATCTGCTTCGTTGCCGGAAGTGTCGGTAACTGTCCAAACTATGGCACTAGTTCCAGGGAATAATTGTTCGCCTTCTAATGTTTCAGATTGGTTTAAATTATTTGTTATGCTTGCAATTCCGCAATTATCATCTACGCTTGTTGGGTCAAATTCAGTCCCCTGAACGATATAAAATGCTTCACCCTCATTAAGATTAATTGTTTGATTTTCAATGCAAGTAATTGTCGGGTTTGTAACGTCTTCTATAATAACTTCTTGTGTTTGAGTAGAAGTGTTTCCTGTAGCATCTTCGTAAGTCCAGGTAATTGTAGTTGAGCTTGTTATCGGCAGTGTAAGGTTGTGAGTAGCGGTAATTTCGCCATCACAATTATCAGTTGCGGTAGGTGCTGTAAGCGTTTCAACTTCACATTCGGCTACAATATCATTTAATTCTGCTACATCAGGCACAGGTGCAGTATTATCTATAACTTCCACATTAAATGAAACTTCTACATAATTTCCGGCTTCATCTGTAACTCTTAATGTAACTTGATTTTCATCGCCTGAAATAATTGTTCCTGCAGCAGGTGCTTGTGTAATTGTTAAATCATCAAACGCTGTGCAGTTGTCGGTTGCTATAACATCGCCTCTGTAATCCGGCAAACTTGCTTCGCAATTTACATCGGCATTAATAGTTTGTGCATTGTGTGTTGATGTAATTTCAGGGTCGGTATTATCTTCAACTGTGATTTCAACCATAACGAATACCGTGCCATAGTTTTCTTCATCAGTAGGTGTAAAAATTACTTCATGTTCTGATATACCTGAGGGGGGAATATCCGCAGGGTTGGCAAAAGCAAAACTGCCGTCTGTATTTGCCGTTCCTCCGGTCAATGTTATGTTTTCGAGTGCCTCTGGGCATTGCAAAGTTTCTATTGTTGGATTTTCTATAACTTCTGTATATAATTTATAACCTTGCCATTTCAAAAATGGATATCCACCATTCTGATTTTGATTAATCCCCCAATAGTCATTTGTACCGTTGTCTGTTTCCGCCATAAAATCCCAGCCTGCATTAGTAAAAGTTGACATTGTTTGCATACCGGTGTTTATTTGAGCAGTAGCGCCTGTGCCTGATGTTTGTCCGGATGTAGATAAATTATAAAAATTAGATAGGTAAGTATGTGCACCAATTTCACCTCCAACAAAGCCCTTATCAACCGGATTTCCAGCATCCTCATAGATTACGCTTCCAATAGCATAGCTATTTTCGATAATATTTGGGAAATTTGCATTATCATTATTTAACCCTAAAAAAGCACCGATATTTTCATTTGTGGAACCTGACAAACGTGTAACATTCCCCCATGCATAAGAATTGCTTATTTGAGGTCCACCCATACTGTTTCTCGCCTGACCTACAAATCCTCCTACGTTTCTATGACCGTAAACATTTCCTGTAGAATATGATTCTTTAATTTCATCTGCAAAATGTCCCATTATACCGCCTACGTCTTCAATTCCTGTTACATTTCCGGTGGCAAATGAATTTATAACATAATCTCCACAGCCAACTAAACCTCCCACTACTTCAATACCTTCAACATTACAAGAACTGTGAGAATTAATTATTTCTCCATTATCTACTTGCCCTGCCAGACCTCCCACGAAATCTTCACCATTTATTTCTCCAGTTGAATAACAATTATCTATTGTACCATACCGTAGCCAACCTACTAAAGCTGCAGCACACCAATAACCATTATGCTCAATAACAACTATTTGCACATCTTCTAACGCTATATTTATGAAATCAGCCGGGCTACCAAAATCTCCGGCTACACCAAATAGGGCAACATAATCATCGGCACGAGCAATGTGTAAGTTAGATATTTTAAAGTTATTTCCGTTATATGAACCGGTAAAAGGGTTGTCCTCGGTGCCAATTGATGGAAAACCCTCGCCGCCAAACCAACTTTCTGTTTCTGCGGCATCAATATCAGCCGTTTGAATATAATACTTATCCCAAAAAATTGAGTTTTGCGATAGCCAGTATAAATTTTCCAAATTTTCTATTTCATACGGATTGGTTTCAGAGCCGTTTCCCGCGGTAGGCTCCATTGCAACAGGAGTTAGCTTAAATTCGCAGGGTGCATATAAATAACGTGTATTTGTCCCATCATCAAATTCAGCATATATATAATACTGTTCTCCTTCAGCAACATCTGCCACTGTCCAGCTTATAGATGATTCTGCAATATCAGAGCCTGTTGATGTTACGTTCTCCGAACCTAT
>PWJP01000214.1 GCA_003559985.1 Saprospirales bacterium | reverse complement strand
TTGAGTCTATTCGCAGGACGGTGGGTGACGGTGACGGTTATGGATATGAATTCAACGCCGGCTGGCAGAAGCAATTTTTGAATCCAAACAACAGCATGGACCTGGATTTGTCCTATTCATTAAATACCGATGGCAGGGGCAACGATTATTTCCAGGACTTTTACAATATAGATGGAGAGGAAATCCAGGATCCCTTCATTCAAACTGAGGAGCGCGATAATTTGAACCGGGTTTTTTCATCCAGGCTTGATTTTGAGCTTGAAATGTGGGATGGATGGGAAGTAGAGACCGGTGCCCGGGTTGATGTTACTGACATAGACAATAAACTCAACTCCTTTGACGTCGATCCTTCAACCGGTGAAATGACCAATGACAAAGATATTTCCAATCACTTTCTTTACGATCAAAGTGTTTTTGCCGGTTATTTCAGTATTGGAAGTCAAACCGGGAACTGGCAGTACAAGGCGGGCTTGAGAGCCGAACAAACCTATACCTCTTCTGAGCTCCGCACTACCGAAGAGTCCTTTGAAAACAACTACTTTAGCTTGTTTCCATCTGCCTTTTTGAGTTATTCACTTTCAGAGGGGGAGGACCTTATCTTGAGTTACAGCAGAAGAGTAAACAGGCCCAGAACCAGACAGCTCAATCCCTTCAGGAATCAATCAGACCCCAATAACTTCAGAACCGGAAATCCGTTTTTACAACCGGAATACACCGATGTCTTCGAACTATCGCATGTGAAGATATGGGACCAACTTACACTGAACAACAGTCTGTATTATCGTCAAACCAATGATTTAATTCGGAGGTTTATCACATTTGATCCGGAGGGAATTACCGTAGTTACTTTTGAAAATATTGGACGCAGTCACTCCTACGGTTTCGAAGCTGTTGCAAATTACCGTCCCTACAGATGGTGGAATATCAATGCCACGGTCAATGTTTTTGGCCAGCACATCGAGGAGAGCGACCTCACTGAAGGGCTGAATCGCTCCTCAAGTGGATACCGGCTCAATTTGAGTTCCAATAAAACAGTTTGGAACGGAATGTCGGTTCAGGTATCGGGTCGTTACCGTTCTGGTTTTACGGTTCCTCAGGGAAAGATCGACCCATTTTTCAATATTGACATCGCCATCAGGAAAAATTTCCTCGACAACAACCTCACCGTCAGCCTCAACGCCAGGGACGTCTTTAACACACTGAGTTTTAACTTTAAAACAGTGGATGATGTACCTATTGTACGCTCCCGGGTAAGGAATTGGGACAGCAGGGTATTTACTGTCAATGCCACTTACAGATTCGGACGTCAATTGGAGGGGCCCGAGCGCAGGCGCGAGCGTCGCGAAAGTGGGGATCGTTTCAGTACACCTGATATTGAATAGGGCGCTGAACAAGCACTTTTTGTAAATTAAGGTTTTCGCGGTAATGCTGTTCCTTGATTCTAACCACAAACCGGATGGGCAGAGGTCAAGGACCAAAATGCTTTTTGTTGGTAACAATATGGCGGGTTATTTTTTTTTGGTTAAATTTGCTGCTGCAGTAGGATGCATGTGGAGATATAGTACATTCTCCACCTAAAATTTTCAACCAATTTAAAAACTCAACCAATGAAAGCCATTTTTACCACTGTTTTTGCCCTAATTTGCTTGTTCAGCCAGATTTCAGCCCAGCAACCGGTAAATCTACCGCTGCTTGGAGACAGCGAGAATGAGTACCACTTCAGAACCGCTGCTGCCGGTGATATTGATCTGGAGTTGACCGGTCCGGGAGTTATTTGGGACTTCTCTCAAATCGATCCGGATTCCATTTTGCCGGAGATGAGCACTCAAATTTATATCGATCCCGCTGATGCACCAATGATTGATATGGTGGGCGGTGTGGATTTTGTGTTGAAAAACGAAACTGATGGTGTATCGGATTATACCTATTTGAGATTATCCGATAACAGGCTGGAAGTGTTGGCCACCTTTAACCAGTTTGAAGCGGAACCTCTGGTACTACCCGAGCCTCTTTTGCTGATGCCCCTGCCATTGGAGTTTGGTTTTGAAGAATCAACTACCACTGAATTTTTTATTGAATTCGATGAGTTAGCTGATACATTTGACTTGACCAATGACTACTCAGCAGATGGGCATGGCACCCTGCTACTTCCCAATGATGTGGCTTTTGAAAATGTCATCCGTCTCGAAGCGGTTTCCTCTATCAGCGGCCTGGCAGATGTGGAAGAGGGCGATATTGAAGGAACGGTAAGACTGGTGGTCGATCAAACTTCCTATATTTACGTCTGTGATGACCTTGGAGTGCCGGCAGCGACTATTGAAACAGGAGAACTTACTGTTTTTCTTGTCGTCATCCCCGATGTATTGGAAACGCCTCTTTTGAACGTCCCCACACCTGTTGAGATCACTTACTATCAGCCGGGCGAAACAAGCACTGAGGAAGAACTATTTATGGGTGATTTACGCATTTTTCCCAATCCCAGCGCGGATATAGTGAATCTGAAAAACCTGGAATTCACCTCCGGAAATCCCATCGAATGGTCCGTTTACGATATGAAGGGCAGGTTGATCCAGACCGGAGAAATCCCTGTGTTTCAGTCAAGTTACAGAATTGACCTCTCAGGGCAGAATACCGGTATGTACAATCTGATCCTCAGCGATGGTGAAAAATCAACTTCGTATAAGGTGATGAAGAAGTAGTGTTGTAGTTAATTACGATATAGTCAATTTCGAATTGGGGGTTTTGACGAGAATTCCGGGGGACTGGCAGAAATAATGATTTTTGGGAGATTCGGTGGATAGGATATTGGGTTCTCGCAGAGGGCAGCAGAGGCTGTATTCAGAGGTCATTGAATATCCGTAAAATATGTGACCTGAAAGATCGCAAAATAT
>PWJP01000290.1 GCA_003559985.1 Saprospirales bacterium | reverse complement strand
GAGAGCAGGTAATTAGAGTAAGCTGCCATATAGTTGGCTTCCTGCCTTTTGGCACTGGTCGGAAAACTGCTGGCAAAATTCTCAAAGTAAAATGCCGACAGGATGTACTGATCCAGGTGATAATGGGTATAGGCGTACCGGAAAAAAAGCTCCTCAGCCTGTGACCGTCCCCTGTAGGTGTTTAAGACTAGCTCAAAAAGGGTGCGGGCCCTGTCGTACTCTTCTTTGTCGTAATATTCCATTCCCGCATTCAAAATGCGCTCGGGTTCACCGCTCATTCTAATGCGTTCAAATTCACTTCTGCAACTGCTCAAAAGCAGCAGAAGAGTCACTATAGCTATAAAAGGTATTGCCGGTGTTTTTATCATAAGGGTGCAAAATTACTACTTATTTTACAAAGCATTGCAAATCAACACACGCAAACTGTTAATTTTATCAATTTGTCGGTGTTTAAACTGTCTTTTGAGCTGCTAATTGTAAGGGGATTAACATTTTTGCAGAAGCAATCGCGGCTTACAATCTTTACCCTGGCAATTATGGATTCAATGCATCGACTTCGAATATTGGAATATTCCGTCTATGAAGTTTTTTGATTCCTTCAACCTGAAACCAATGTAATTGTGCACTTGAACATTAAACTTTCCTCTTTTGGAATGAATGGCTGCCAAAACTTGTATTTATATTAGCTTTATGTTAACTTTACATCTGAAACAATTTTTCTATGAAATGAAATTTCTACTAACTGTCTTCGCATTGCTCTTTTCACTGGGTTTCTACAGTGACCTTTTAGCTGAGCGCAATCAACACGTACTTAACGGTATTTCAGGCGGACCCTTTTATCTTATCTCGCAGCAAGATCCGTATTGTGAAACTTCATATTGCAGCTTGTGGGTGGCCCGAAATTATTATGAATTGTACGAGGTGCTCAGTGATGCCATTTCAAAATCCGCTGAGAAAGGAGCGATGGAAGACGGGTGGAAAAAGGAGCTTCTATTTTTTTCATTACTCGAGGATGGCCTTTGTGAAAGCGCCTTAATGTTTTTGAAAGAACAAATTGATACCAGGGATAGTGACAGTCATTTTTACACCCGGATGGTCCGCGCAAGGATATTTGATTGCATTGGAAATAAGGAAAAAGCATTGAATGAACTTGATCTGATGACCCAGATGGTTGATATGCATGATCCATGGCAACAGTTTTACCTACATGAGACCAAGGCCATATTTTACAGGTCAGGCAGTATGTACGACAAAATGGAGTCCTCCGTCAGGTCAGCATTAGATTGGGCGAGGGAAATTGGCCAGCCTTACATCCAGATGAGTACATATTACAAATTGGGTTTCGTACTTGCTGAGTTGAGAGATCCCGCAGAGGCTATTAAATATCTTCAAAAAGGTCGTCATATTGCCAAACAAATGGATAGTCCTCATCAACTCTGGCGGTTTTATGCCTGCGAGGGCATCTGTCGTGTTCAGAAGGATGATTTTGAAGGAGGTGTAGAGCTGTTGGAATACGCCGGTGAGATCGGAAATGAATACGGTATTATGTTCTGTGGGTCGAATTTTGCATTTCTCGCCAAGGGTCTTTATATGACTGGGCGAAAAGAAGAGGGTCTTGCAGAAGCAGAGTATGTCTGGACCAGTGTGAAGGACTCAGATGATATTAGAGACCGCCGCAATGTCCTCCATGCCCTTTATGATATTTACAAAGCCGATGGGCAATTTGAAAGAGCCCTGGAGGTAGGGGAGAATTTGACGAACCATAGAGAAGCTCTTTTTGCACAGGAATACAGTGGTTTGGTGGCAGAGTTGGAGACCCGGTTTCGAATGCGTGAAAACGAACTCATACTGGCTGAGCGGGACCAGGAACTCGCACTCGAGAAAGCACATTCAGCCAGTATCCGCGTATGGATTTGGACAGGCTTTGGTCTGAGTGTCCTGCTGCTGGGGCTTGCAGGGGTTTTTTATTACTATTTTGTTCAGAGGAAGAAGATTGCTGCTGAGCTGTCGCAGAAAAACCTGGAGCTCAAAGCCCTGGACGAATCTAAAACCCGATTTTTCGAAGACCTGTCTCATGAATTTAGAACGCCCCTTTCTCTCATCATCGGCCACCTCAATGAATTGGTTGAAAAGGACACCAGGCCACAGGTTAAACGCAGGTTGAAAATTGCCCTGCGAAACAGCGACCGCTTAAAGGAATTAATTACCCAAATTCTGGATATTTCCTGCATAGAGGCGGGGCGCCTGGGGCTTAAAACCAAATTTGTGGAACCCTCCAGGTGGTTTAAACAAAAAGCGGAGGCTTTCGATTCGCTGGTATTGGCCAAAGGTGGTAATATGGAGGTCGACCTCAATTTTCCTAAAAAAACTGAAATTGCTATAGACACGGATAAGATGGAAAAAATTCTCAATAATCTGCTGCACAATGCTGTGAAATACATCGGTTCCGGTGATGAAATTCAAGTCGCTGCCGGATTGAAACAGAGTGATAAGGGAACGAGTGAGTTGGTGTTTTCAGTCACCGACAGTGGTCCCGGTATCTCCGAAGAAGTAGCCGGAAGACTGTTTGAGAGAAAGGTGAAGGGAGCATTGCCTTCGGGAGGCCAGGCGGGATACGGAATCGGGCTTGCACTTTCCGCTGAGTTGGCCCGAATAATGGACGGGAGCATTGAACTGGATCATAACTACCACAATGGCTCCAGATTTATTGTAAAAATCCCGGTGCAATGCATGAGCACCCAAAAAGCGGCTTCCATGACTCCTGTTTCCGCCGGTAGTCTTCAACTTCGGGAACGGACCGGCAAACTCGTTTCGGTGGAGAATCCCCACACGGTTCTCATCGTAGAAGACCACCTTGAAACAGCCAATTACCTGGAAGAAATCCTCGGCAAGAAGT
>PWJP01000021.1 GCA_003559985.1 Saprospirales bacterium | reverse complement strand
TCGAACCGACGACTCCCGAGAAGGAGATTTCCCTGTACCCCAATCCGACCAGTGATTTATTGAATATTCCAATGGACGGTGAAAAAATTATTACAATAACCAATCTCCGGGGCAAAGTAGTCAGGAACATAAAGACCCGCGAAAATACCATTTCCCTTTCGGGCCTGGCGAGCGGCCATTATACAGTGAGTATTTTCAACACCAAATATCGACTTATATCCAGCAGTAGGATAGTTTTTATTGAGTAAGGCAGATTAGGCACCCATTTTCTGAACGTATGTAGGCTTGTAATAGAAACCTTCGTGAATATTCCGGGGTATATCCCCATCAATTTTGAACTACCCCGTCAATGGTTTCAATTATCTGACCATTTTGGAAAATCTGAATCATTGTCCGACAGGTTTCTTTATCTATAGTCATGCCAAAAGAAAATTCATCTCCATTCTGTCTCTGCTGAAAGGACAGCACATAGCTCGCCGGAAAGGTTCTGGGCATCTGACTGAGGATTTCATCACGATAAGGGCTGTCAATTTCCATGTGAACCATTTCATTGTCTCGCTCCGGCAGTTCACTCATGGTTATATTGGATTGTCGGTAACTTTCACCGGATGAAGAGGATTCCATCTCACTTTGAGATAAGCCATAGACCTGATCAGACCCCAGATTGCAAAAAATGGCCTCGATATTGTCCGGAAAGTTAAAAGTCCTGGACCTCTCATCCCTGCTGTTGGGAATGACTATTAAACTGTTTCCGGTTAAAACCACTCTGCTGCCTCCTGCTTTAAAGGACAGATTCCCATTGTTTCTACTCCTGATCCGGTCACAGCAATCATTTTTCTCGGTAAAATAAATGGTTCTTTTTACCTTCTCATCGACACAAAGCGCTCCATCACAATACGCATAAACAGAGGATTCAAAATCCTTAATAGACCGGCCCTTAACCGACGACTCCACCGATCTGCTGGACGAGGAAGTACCACCTCCATACCCATGGTAATTTCTCGTGTATATCCTATTAGAAAAATATTCATTATATCTGCAATGATCGGGACAATCGAGTTGAATTTGAGGGGGGTGATACACCACCCTATCGACCATAAGCGTAGATATAGAGTCTTGGGTAATTTCCTCGCCAGTGGATTTATTTACTATTTTTCCCGGAGAGATTTTATAATCCCCACAATCACAGGGAGGATCGGCGGGTTCAAACACGGCAGGTGGGTTTTCTCCAGGCTCCTCAGCTGCAGATGCTTTTCCATCTACCACATGTGCAGCTTCGTGAGCAGCCTCGTGCAAATCAGGACCATCTTTAAATTTTACGTTATCACCCTTTGCATAAGCCCCTGCATCAAGTGATTCAGTAGCCTCATCTGCTCCCGAATCGGTATGTGCTTTTACACTGTCTATGGAATGTCCGCCAAAGGAACCTTCCATTTCTTCTCTGTGAGGAATAAATTCCTTTATTACTTTTGCTTTTTCTCCTACAAACTTAAATGAATCCCATATGCTTACCGCTCCGGATTCAAATTCCTCTTTCACATTTTCTGGAGCCTCTTCTATGTCCATACCTGTGGCTTCCGCAAACTGATCGATCAAATTGTCTTTAAAATCATCGTACTCATACGGAGTGCCCATTAAATGGGAACTGTATATCCAAAAGGTCTGCTGGATGGTCGATTCTCGAAAATCCTTTGTGCCTGTCAGGGGGTTTATCAGTGTTCCATCGAGTAATAAATCGTCTACCGTTTGAGTAATTTTGGTTACTGCATCGAAAATAAGATCGGTAAATAATTCGGTTTGTGTTTCCGGGTCGACCTGAATAACAGGTACCTCTCTGTCAATTACTCCGGGAAATATAGATTCCGGGTCATCAAAAATTTCATCCTGAAAGTCCAGGGGTAAGGGGTTGGTCGGCACCATAATACTTGGCGGCAGAGCGATTTCAACAGTCTCCCCTCCCGGGTAGTCAAAAAAGTCATCCTCCGGGCTCCAGGGCCTGATGGGTGGAACTCTTTCTTCCCCATCTGGAAAAACAAAGGGTGGAATGGCGGGAATCTCCGGATTGAAACCGTCCTGATCGAAGTTATTCATCCTGGGATTGATCCATTTGTCGATGGGAGTAACAGGGGTTCCGGAGGGAACAGGCGGCCTGTTTATATCGACACAATACCCTTCAATGGGGAATACAATCTCTGGTGCCGGTGTGCCCGTGGTGCCTCCCGGTACAGTGACAGAGCCTGGAATCGGAACAATGTAAGGTTGGTATTTTCCGGTCGCAGGAATGAAGACAGGAGGAACATGGATCAAAATATCCTCTTCTGTCAGATTCCTGAGGTTCAAATCTGCAATGTGACCCGTGGTTTGACCGGTGCCTGTAACCTGGACCTGAATTTGATCACTGCTAATATCCAAGAGTGAGATCCCGTTTGGCTGGCTTTGTTCTTGGGAATGGTTATGGGTTTTTTCTCCAATAGGTTGGAAAAATCCGGTCAGGACAAAAAAAACAATGGTGCAAATCTTATTCATGATTCCTCTATTTTTATTTGCTGTAAAATAATTATATAATTCCCGATCCGGATAGAACATTTGCGACAACTTTTTGACTTATTTCGACAATTTACCGGCGAACAAGCCCGGTACTGGCCATGCTTTATTTTTTTGGCCTGCTCTGGTTTTCATCAGGTCGATGGAGTGGGGTGACATACAAAATCTTCAATCTGGTCGACTTCTTCAACACACAATATTTTATATTCGGGGACATTTTTTTTCTTACCTTTGGAAGTATATTTTCAAACCACAAAAAAACAATTCGATGAAATACTTTTTATTGCTACCTGTATTTGCCCTGTTTATGGTTGCATGCGGTGATGCATCCTACGAAACGGAGGAAAACGATTA
>PWJP01000138.1 GCA_003559985.1 Saprospirales bacterium | reverse complement strand
TTTTTTTTGCAAAGATGGTAAAATTGCAGGATTTCTTACCTTTGAGCAACCTATTGTCAACCGAGGTTGTTGAAAATTATTAATTAAATAAGTATTTTTCTGAAAATTAGTTGGTTATGAAGTTCAACCTGATTTATTTGTTGCCTGTGCTGTTCTTTTTGGGAGCCTGCGGATCCCCGGAACCGGAAGCTGAAACGGAAAAGAAGGATGAGGAAGTTTCAATCGAAGAAAATTACGAACAGGGTGTCCCTGATCCCGCTCACACTGCCAAAAATGCACTGGATTACTACGGTGCCTACGAGGGAATCGTTGTGCCATGCGAAGACTGTGACAATGTCCTCATGCGCATAAATCTGTTCGAAGACGACACCTACAGACTCCGTAGAACCTTTCTGGGAGAGTCTGATGAAGTGCATGAAGATACAGGAGATTTTTTTTGGGATGATGCCGGTTTTAAAATCACATTCGAAAATATCGATCCCCCCAATCAATTCTTTGTGGCCGAGCACCGGCTCATGCTATTGGATGAAGATGGGGAGAGGGTGAAAAACGAAGAAGGTGACCCCTACTATCTAGCTAAAAGAAGGTAATTCACTAGGTTTTTAAGGGGAATGAATCTCCTGGAGGCCATTATCCGTCTGTGTTTCCTGATAAATCGGAGTACTGATTTGCACCCGGAAGAAAACTCATTGATTTTTGAGTGATTTTTTGATATCTACCCCTTGCTCCGGCAAGACTCTACAGTTCTATCGCATCAATTTTAAGCAATTCAAACAAGCAAGTGGATGCTGCGATGACATCCGACCAGGCATTGTTGGCATTGGCGTATTTCTTTTTGAACACCACCATGTGTAGTTCTTGCAATGTGGGCCATTTGTAGCGACCACCCTTTCCGGGGAGCTTGCAGAAGTGGGTGGACTCCCGCATGATGCAGAATTTTTCGATGTATTTAAAATCGTTGTCGTTTTTCCGCAGTCGATAACACTCCGATCTGAACACATTTTCAGCAAACTGCAAGTTGTGAGCAAAAACGTATTTGGCTTGAGAGAGGTCCTCGAGGAATTCATCGACAATTTCGCTGAGTTCCACACCTTCGGTTTGTACGGTTTCCGGACTTAGCCCTGCTTTTTGTAAAATTTCATCCGTGGGTTCGTAGGTGTCTGGCTTGACAATGCGGTCTCCCGAATTTATGAGTTGGCCGGTTTTGTCGTAAAGCAACCAGGCGAGATGTACCATGCGCGGCCAATTAAAGGGGTCCGTAGGTGGTCTGTTCCAGTTTTTCGGGCTTCCTGCTGCAGAGACATCAAAAATTAAATACATTCACTGTTTTTTCTCCGGTTCAAAATACTCCTCAATCAACCTGAAAACCTCTTCGTTCAAATTGCCGATTGCTGTGCAGGGGTAATCCAGGTATTTTATTTCGCGCTCGGCTTTGTCCTCAATGCAAATGTATAAATGATATTTGTCTTCTGTGGGTCTGTCGATTAAAATTCCGATTATTTCCAGGTCTTCTTTTTCAAAATCCCTTAAAAGTCGCCGCTCTGCATTGGTGAGAACCACGGTCGCCGGATGGTGTAATTCCCGCAATACCGGCAGGGCATTGTCCGGTGTTTGTCCCTGATCGATAAAGGCCCAGCAACCGGCACCTGCCCGTGGGGTGAATTCCGCAGCATGCAATTCTGTTTCAATCCAGCCGCGAGATGTAAATGCTTTTGAATTGAACCACCAGGGCACGACCAACCCTCTTTTTTCATCCTCCATCGCAGTGTTTAACTCCACCTTTGTTCGAATGACATCAGCCCCGGTCGAGGCCACCTGTTTCCACTGTCTCACCGACCGATCATCCAGAGTGAAAATGTCTAAACTTTTGGCTAGCTCAGGCAGATTTTTTTCCGTGCCCGGGGGAGCCAGCAAGCGATCAAAAGGTTTCGTGCGTTCTGTAACTGATATGATGCGAAACTGTTTCGAATTGATGCTGACTTCACTCAAAGGTACGAGATCCACCACTGCAGTGGCTTCATCCGGTCCTTTGTCATCATTCCGCATCAGACTTGGAAAAGGTTCTTCATCTCGTTTTTGGGCTATCCAGCGCTCGATAAATTCGGGAGCTTCCCAAAAATTGCCTTCCATTCTTATAGAAATACCACTCATGGACATGTTTTTTCTAACGAAGGGGCAAAGTTAGCCAACTTATGGAGATTGAGGTGAAGCGAGTTTACAGGAATTGATTAATTTTACGCCGATGCAAATTACAGTAAGAGAATTAGCCAGTTTTTTGGGTGGGAAAATCGAAGGGGACCCGGACGTTCAACTCACCAAACCCTCCAAAATTGAAGAGGGTGAGCCCGGCTCTATTACCTTCCTCTCCAATCCCCGCTACGAGCACTACATATACACTACCAATGCCTCCGCTGTATTGGTCAACAACAGTTTTAAACCCTCGGCCGTAGTGAATGCGACCCTGATCAGAGTGCCTGACGTTTATGGCGCCATCGGACAACTCTTGCAGGCTTTTGATGGGAACAGCGAAGAGTCGGAGCGGATAGTTTCCGATAAAGCCCATGTAGCTGACTCGGCCAAAATTGGTGATAACACGGCTGTGGGAGAAGGCGCCGTGATTTCTGAAGGTGCTGAAATCGGAAAAAACTGTATAGTTTCTGCCCAGGTTTTTGTTGGAGCCAATGTGAAAATTGGTGAGAATACGGTTTTGAAACCCGGAGTAAAAATCATGAAGGGCTGCGAATTGGGAAAAAATTGCATTATCCACTCGAATACGGTAGTGGGAGCCGATGGCTTTGGATTCAATCCCGATAAAGAGGGCAATTACCAAAAAATACCACAGATTGGAAATGTGGTGATAGGAGACGATGTGGAAATAGGGGCAAACTCTGTGATAGATAGAG
>PWJP01000091.1 GCA_003559985.1 Saprospirales bacterium | reverse complement strand
TCCATCTGCCGTATAAGCTGAGATGGAAGCCTCAATCGACCCTTTGAGTCGAGCTTACATTCATATTCACCAAAAAATGGCATTTCCCACTTTGTCTTTCAAATATGATTCAAATGTAGGTTAATTTCCCACATTTTACCACAAGTTACCACAAATTTTTTCGAGAAGAAAGGAGGAGAAGTGCCAAAAAAATCTTTTACAGGGGTGTTTGTAATCAAATTGATTACATATTAGAGTTTTTTTGATTATAAAGCGATTTGCGGCACGCCATTTGCAATCAAAGCAGCTTGCTCCGGATTGAACTTTCCAATTGCCTTCAGAAAGGGGTGAATTGCAACGAATTATTTTTCAGGAGGTATCACATATATATAATACATATATGCAAAACTTCTCCCTGTGGGAAAAAAGGGGAAAGGCTCGCTACAAATCGCGACGATCATTCCTGTTTTTTACCTACTGTGGCAAAGCGATGTAATAAAAAGGACTGTTTTTGGGAAATCACCCACTGCGGTGGGAAGAAATGGGAAGCGGGGACAACCCCTGTAGTTTACTGTAGCTTTTTAACCAGAGAGACTTTTAAAGCCTTCCAGTAATTTTCAACCACTTGAGTTTCAGTACACCAAAAATGGCCTCCCTGACAATTGCCTTGCTCATTTTGGACGATCCCTCGATTCTATCTGTAAAGGTGATCGGAATTTCCTTAATGGAAAAGCCCTTGTTTCGGGATTTGTACTTCATTTCAATCTGAAACGCATAACCAATAAACTTAATATTATCCAATTCAAGTTTTTCGAGGACTTTTCTGTGATAGCAGATAAAACCGGCTGTCGGGTCCTTGACGGGCATCCAGGTTATGATTCTGACATACAGAGATGCACCGTACGAAATAAAAAGTCTGAGGAATGGCCAGTTGACCACTTTTCCACCCTTTACGTAACGGGATCCCACTGCCACATCCGCTTCATTATTGGCCACAACCTCATGAAGCCTTGGCAGGTCTTTTGGATTGTGGGAAAAATCGGCATCCATTTCAAAGATGTACTCGTAGCCATTTTCCAGTCCCCATTTGAATCCGGCAATATAAGCCGTGCCGAGCCCCAGTTTACCTTCCCTCACGATGAGATGCACCCGACCGGGATACTGGTCGATTTTTGTTCGGACCAGGTCGCCGGTACCATCCGGGGAGCCGTCATCAACGACCATTACATGAAAGTCTTCCCCACTCTCAAGTGCAGCATCCACCACTTTGGAGATGTTCTCACTTTCGTTGTAAGTCGGTATGATGATCAGTGATTGGCCCAAGGTCTAAGGCGTTTTTTAGATTGAGAGGCAAATATAGTTTATTTTAAAAAACTGGTGAGTATGAAAGTGATTCACATTAAACAAATAAAGGATAGAAGGGAGAAAAAGCCAGCCTCAAAATCCTGGATTTATAATTTCCTCAGCACACTTAATCAAATGGGACGCATCCTCAAAATACCCTAAATATCAACCTGCACCCTCAAATTGATTCTACGGGATGTCAAATAATTGGGAATGGCATATTGAGTTTGAAAAATGGTTTTGATCCAGGTTTGACTGGCTTCGTTCTGGACTTGCATCAGATTAAATACCTCCAGGCTTGCCCATACCCTTCTTGTGTTCCTAAACCAACTGTTGGGATTGGTCTTGCGCCTGGTCTCATCCCAGAGCAAGTAGGAGAAGCCAATATCCACGCGATGGTAAGGCGAAAATCTGTAGGTATTCCTGTAAACCCTATTGTTGCCTCTGAGGCCAAAAGGCAAACCCGTACCCAGCTCCAGATTGAGATGCATTTTGAAGTTTTCGTTATTGGGAAGGTAGTCCTGAAAATACACAGATACATTTACCAATTGGTCGGATGGTCTTGGTACATCTTTGACCTCTTTGGCTTCGGGCTCTCCCAATTCACGTCTCAGGTGAGTTACATCATCAAGTCGCTCCCTCGCTCTGAGAATGGAGAGGTTGATCCAGCTTTCCGCACCGGGTACAAATTCGCCATTAAGTCTGGCATCCAACCCCATCACATAGCCCCGCGCATCGTTCTCGCCGGAGTATGAGATTTTGACATTGTCCAACTCGTAAGAGACCAGGTTCCAGAGACTTTTGTAGTAGAGTTCGGTAATCAATCTGTACTTTCTTCGGTTGCCGGTTTTCTGGCCAAAATCCCAGGTCATTCCTCCTACAATGTGGAAAGACCGCTGGGCTTTCAGGTCCATATTGAGGCTGCCATCAGGTCTTCTCAATTCCCGGTAAAATGGAGGTTGGGCATACAATCCGGTACTGAGCCTGAAGGACATGTCCGTATCCCAATCCAGGGGTCTCAAGCTCGCAGAAAATCTGGGTGAGACAATCAACTCGCGGTTTAAGTCCCAGTAGTTAAACCTCACGCCCCCGGCAAATTGCCACTCTCTTCTACCGGGCTTATAAACGGTGTAAGTATTTTGTAAAAAGCCCTCCATACGGTTTGAGTACTGGCTGTTGGTACTTTTGAGGACTTCGAACAAATTGGTGGTCTCGCCATCGTATGGCAAAGAGTAACCGGCGGAGTCCAGACGCTCCCACTCATTGATCCAATCGTCAAAAAACTCTCTTTTGTAACCCAGGCCCCACTCTAGAAAATGGGAGCGGTCTCCACTTTCTTCACCGAGTTGATTGAATTCAATTCCTCCCTTGTGCTGGAAGTTGAGTACACGGAGGGTGAGGAAATTTCGCTTGTAAGTGTGCTGGGTACCGGTTCCCAGTATGGCAATTTCCTCTCCCAGGTCTTCACTGCCAATGTCTGTTTCAATTTGAGCCAGGCGGTAGAACCCCAAAATATCGGTGCTCTCGTTTTCATCGCTCTGGAATCCCGATGCGAGCAGTTTCATGTAGAGTGGATTTTCCACACGCTCAGGTAGCCAGGTCAAAGACACTCCTCCCATGTAGTTTTCAAAATCGTCCTCCTGACTTCCCTCAAAAACAGAGCTGAGTTGCAGTGCAAAATCGATCAGGCCAGATGCGGTAGAGCGCTCTTCCGGGATAAAGGAGTAAATAGAGCGGTTGTAATTCCCGATTACCCCCAATTGAAGCTCCGGATTAAAATCCCATGTTACGAAGGCCTGAAAATCGTAAAAATCCGGGGCGTACTCTCCAGTCACGTCCAAAGTTCCCAACAAGTATCTGGTGGTTTTGTATCGAAATCCTGCGAGGTATCTCAATCTATTTTGGCCGTGATCTCCCATAAAGGCACTACCTTCTGCATGGATACCGCCACCCAGCAGACTGGCCTCCACACCCAGTTTGAATTCACTGGGGACCCTGTACCTGATATCGAGAACAGAGGACATTTTATCTCCATATCGGGGTTGGAATCCACCCGAGCTAAAGGACACGTCCCTTATCAGGTGTATATTGGGAAAGCTCAGGCCCTCCTGCTGGCTCGAACTGATCAACTGCGGCCTGTAAATCTCAAAGTCGTTAACATAAACCAGGTTTTCGTCGTAATTCCCACCCCGTACATTGTATTGAGAGCTCAACTCTCCACCGGTGCCGCCGTAGGTGCCGAGGGCAATTCCGGAGAGGAGGCTTTCAAAATTTCCTGACACAGAAGGGATAAAGCGCAGTTTTTCGGCCTGTTCCCGTACCATGGTCACTTCTTCAATGCGCCCGGAGCGCACGATCACCTCCAGGTCACTGTCCGTGGGCACGATGTATATATTCATACCTCGTTGTTCACCCGGTTCCAGGGTGCCAATATTGTGTTCCAGGGTGTGGTACCCGAGTCGCGTAACCACCAGGTTTACATCCACATTGGCGGGAACTTGCAACTCAAATCCCCCATCCATATCTGATTCTGCAAAAACATTGGTCCCTGCTACTCGAATAATTGCCAGTTCTACCGGTTGATCATTTGTTTCATTGACCACTGTTCCACTGATGAGTGCGCTATTTGTCGCTGACAAATTCAATGCAGTGAATCCCAGTAACAGGAGAGGAAGAACGCAACTATTCCAGTAATTTATTCGCATTCAAAATTTTTTTCTGTAAAGAGACCAACAAAACAGGCCCCGGCATAAAATATTTGGTTTCGTCACTACCAGCATTGAAAAGGCGTGAAGACCAAAAATTTGACAAAAGTAACCGATATATTATCCTCTATATTTTAATTTGGGCCTCTGTTAGCATTTTGACCCCTGCCATGACCCAATAGACAATCACACTCTCACAACAGGCGGTTCCTGTCCAATATCCTTAAATTGTTTAATGGTCTTTTTGGGATTATCAGTTTTGAAAATTGCATTACCTGCGACCAGCACATTTGCTCCGGCCTCCAAAATGGCAGAAGCATTTTGCAACCCTACTCCACCGTCCACCTCAATGAGGGCATCCAGATTGCGCTCCTGAAGCATGGTTTTCAGTTTGCGAATCTTTGGAACCGTTCTATAGATGAACTTTTGGCCTCCAAACCCGGGGTTGACCGACATAATAAGCACCATGTCCAGGTCCTCCAGCACGTCCTCTAAGGTGTCAACGGGCGTGCCAGGGTTCAATGCCACGCCGGCTTTTGCGCCCGTACTTTTTATCTGTTGAATAGTTCTGTGCAGATGGGGACAGGCTTCTGCGTGAACTGTAATGACTGATGCACCTGCTTTGGCAAATTCCTCGATATACTTCTCCGGCTCGACAATCATCAGGTGGACATCCAGCGTTTTTTGAGTGAGTTTTGAGGCGCAGTCAACCACCATCATTCCGTAGGAAATATTGGGTACGAAACGCCCGTCCATCACATCCAGATGGAGCCAATCTGCATCACTTTCGTTAAACATTTTTATTTCTTCTCCCAGTTTTGAGAAATCCGCTGCGAGCAGAGAGGGAGCGATTAAATGACGGTCTTTTTGCACGATTTGGTACTTTTTATGATCACAAAATTTCTGCGAAATTACTCAAATGGCGGGATAAATCAAGCGGGGGCAAAAAGTTTTACTCTTATCAAGCCTAAAACAATATTATCGAACTCAATAATACGCCGGACAATATCCTCAATAGAAATTAAAACTACCATCTTAAATAAAATCCGGGGTATCACTCCCCTTTTATCACTTCATCTGGTTTAAGTGGTTCCTGGGCGCGCATACCGAGAAACAGGCTGGCCGTTGCGACCACATCTTTTTCGCAGTACTCTGCTATTCGCTCCAGTTGATCCCCCTGCCAGTACAGGCCGTTAACCATACTTCCGTCGATGTCGTCCTTGGGAGTGGGCACACCAAAAAGTTTTGCTAACAGGTTGAGCGAAGTATAAGCCTTGTAGTCTCCAAATTTCCAAAGCTCCATGGTATCTAGAAGGTACTTTACCTCCCAGGGTTTTTTACCCGGAATATTGACCATATTGGGAAGTGGAATTTGGTTGACGAGCATGCGTCTTCCGATGTAGGGAATGTCAAACTCCTTAATATTATGGCCGCAGAAATAATGGCGATCGGGGTTATTAAAATAGTGAGCAATCAGTTCAGCAAATTCCGCCAACAGAATGGTTTCATCATCGCCGTAAAAGGACTTCACCCGGAATTCCCTTTGACCCTCTCTCAGTTCGGAGAAATAGCCCACCGAGATACAAACAATTTTTCCAAACTCGGCAAAAATGCCAGCCATTTGGTCGTAGAGTTCCTCCGGTTCCGTTTCCAACTTGCCCCTTTTAATGATGGACTCAGCCTTGATATTCCACAATGCCTGAAAATCTTCATCGAGATCATCGTAAGAGGCTTGAGCGGCTACTGTCTCCACATCAAGGAATAATACTTTTTCCAGCCTAACGTTATAAATCATCAATTTTTATTTACCTTTACAAAGTCATTTGCGCCATAATCTAACTTCTGAAGTAGCGGGTTTGTCACACAAAATGATCCATTATTTCATCTACAAAGTTACCAAATCATGACAACTACCAAGTCCAGAAGAAACTTATCGGCAATTGCAATTATAGCAATTTTATTGTTAATGGGGGTAAATGGCGTGCTGCTTTATGACCGCGCTTCCAAAGACCAGGAAATTTCCCAGTTAAAAACCGACCTCAGTGAAATCCGTCACCTACAAAGTGAGCTCGAACGCGAGTACTACGAAGCCCTGTCCGAACTTGACGACATGCGCAGCGACAATGAAGAGCTCAATGCGATGATTGACGCCCAGAAGGATGAACTTTCCCGACAGCGAGATAAAATTTCCCGTCTGATTTACGAAAACCGGAATCTAGAGGGTGCGAGAAGAGAGTTGGACAATTTGCGTGTGCAGGTGGATGATTATATCGTCGAAATAGAAACCCTGTACCGAGAAAACGAGGAGTTAGTACGGGAAAAAGACCGCCTGTTACAGGAGAAAAAACTGCTGGAAGAGGAAGTTGCCACCGAGCGGGAGGCCACCGATGAGTTGCTTGCCCTCCAAACCAACCTGGTTCAGGAAAAAGAAATAATGGATGAGGAGATCAGGGCTTTAGCCCGAAAAGTGGAACGCGCATCGGTCATTGAAGTGGATGAGATCGAAGTCCAGGGATATAGGGTCACAGACAGAGGTAGAGAGCGCCCAAGAAGACGCGCCAACAATATCGACATGCTTCGCATTTGCTTCAAAACAACAGCGAATGAAATTGTCGAATTCGGTGACGAGACTTTTTTCATTCGACTGATAAATCCGGCTGGCGAAACCATGGCCATTGAAAACCTGGGCAGCGGTGTCATCCAGGAACTCGAGAAAAACACCCAGGTCAGATTCACTCAAATGAAAACCATACCCTATCAAAACGAGCAGGACGTTGTCTGTGCTCGTTGGCGGCCCAATATGTCCTTTATGTCCGGCAACTACACGGTTGAAGTTTACAATAAAGGTTTCCTCGCCGGCACTTCGCGTTTTGAGTTGAAATAATCTTCCAGCTATCAAAAATATCACTGAAATCTAATACCTCCTCATAGCATCATTGCATTTTAAGAGGATGATATCCTTTTTAACAAATGCTCCTTAGGTGGTCTGCCCTATCCCGGAGAACAAACCTCTGTTGTAAAGACCATGTCTGTTATCTTCGAAAAAAAGCGATGCAATCCAAAGCAATTTCAAGTAGTGGAAAAATATGATTGCCATGACCGAAATCGTTTAGTGAACCTTATCGCGGGATAATTGCTAAATAATTGTACAGAACTTGCGAAAATGATAGGATGGAGATTCAGAAGGTGGGAGCCCGAACTCGATCAGACAGCGGGCTTTGAGGATTTGTTGGAGGTTTTTCAACAACTGTTGATGCACACTGCGGGGAATGTGAGTGAAGCCCTCGCCTGGCTGACGGAACTTGACAGGACCTATCAATTCACCAGCGATGACTACTCCATATCTGATTTTATCA
This sequence comes from Saprospirales bacterium, assembly GCA_003559985.1. Taxonomy (GTDB): domain Bacteria; phylum Bacteroidota; class Bacteroidia; order Chitinophagales; family Saprospiraceae; genus PWJY01. Next base: position 4,145 of record PWJP01000091.1, on the reverse strand, counting down.
ATGACCTCATAGAAAAGGGATACCTCAAACCAGGAAAGGGTGATGGAATTCCCGATGAACTTCTGCTCACTTCGAGAATGGAAGTCCACATGCGAAAAACAGCCCTGGATGATATTTTCGATGAACTATCAAAAAGCGGCCGAGGAGACCACGACACGAAGTTTTCAGGCAAGGGAGATGAAGAGACCAGTGAATTGAGACCGTTTGAATTTGGGGACGATCCGGAGCGAATCGACATGCCTGCTTCCCTAAAAAACGCCATGAGACAGCGCGGTGTTCACAAAATCGATCTAAGACAGGAGGATCTGGAGGTGCGTGAGACTTACTACAAAACGCAGACCAGCAGTGTATTGATGATTGACATCAGTCACTCCATGATTCTGTACGGTGAGGATCGCATAACTCCGGCCAGAAAGGTGGCCATGGCCCTGTCCGAGTTCATCACCACACGCTATCCCAAAGACACACTTGATATTATAGTTTTCGGGGACGATGCCTGGCAGGTGGAGTTGAAGGATCTGCCATATTTAAAGGTGGGGCCCTATCACACCAACACGGTGGCGGGATTGGAACTCGCGACCAACATACTCCGCAAGCGCAAAAATCCCAACAAGCAAATTCTGATGATTACCGATGGAAAGCCGACCTGTATTAAACAGGGAAAAAGCTACTACAAAAATCCCTTCGGATTGGACCGAAAAATACTAAACCGGACACTGTCCCTTGCCCACAAGTGCAAAAAGGCCAACATTCCGATTACCACCTTTATGATCGCAACGGACCCGTGGCTGGTCGATTTTGTAGATCAATTTACCAAAGCCAATGCCGGGAAGGCGTATTACAGTTCCATTGACCGGCTTGGAGAATTCATTTTCAAAAACTATAAAAAGTAAGCAGTTCGCCTATGAATAAAACAACCGCTCGAACAGTGGGAGGCCTGAAAAAAGCAGGTTACAAGCCCAGATCAGTCAAAGAGGAGATTAAGAGCAACCTCATCGCACGACTCACCGACAAACAAGCCGTTTTCCCAGGGATAATGGGATACCAGGAGACAGTAATTCCCGAAGTGGAAAAGGCACTATTGGCCAGGCACAATATTTTATTCTTGGGATTGCGCGGACAGGCGAAGACGAGAATTGCGCGAAAGATCGGAGATTTTTTAGACCCCGCCATTCCCGTTATTAAGGGTTCAGAGATAAACGATGACCCCCTCAATCCCATCTCTGCCTGGGGAAAAGAACAACTGGAAAAACACGGCGATAAAACCCCCATCGAATGGAAAAGCCCCAAAGACCGTTACGTGGAAAAACTGGCCACACCGGATGTAAGTGTTTCAGACCTTATCGGTGATCTCGACCCTATCAAGGCGGTCAATTTAAAATTGAGCTACTCCGATGAGCGGGCCATTCACTACGGATTGGTGCCCAGATCACACCGTGGGATATTTGTAATCAATGAATTGCCCGACCTCCAGCCCCGGATACAGGTTGCTCTTTTCAACATACTGGAAGAGGGAGACGTACAAATCAGGGGATTCAAGTTTCGAATTCCGCTGGATATTCTATTCGTTTTCACAGCCAATCCTGAGGATTACACCAACAGAGGTAGTATCATCACCCCTTTGAAAGACCGAATTGAAAGTCAAATCACCACCCACTACCCCAACGACATCGACATTTCCAAAGCCATCACCAAACAGGAGGCACGCCCTGACCCAGAGACAGTTAAACGAGTTCACATGCCCGAAGCTGCCGAGGACCTACTGGAGTTGATCGCATTTCAGGCCAGGGAATCCGAATACATTGACCACTCGAGTGGGGTGTCGGCCAGGATGACAATAGCGGCGAGGGAATTACTCTACAGCACAGCCGAGAGAAGGATGTTGCTCAACAGCGAAAAAAAGACTACAATACGATTTAGCGACTTTTGGTCCATCATACCGGCCATAACCGGTAAGGTAGAGTTGCTTTATGAGGGTGAGCAAAAAGGCCCTCATGTCGTGGCTATGGAGATTATTGGTGAAGCTCTCCGCGAGTTGTTTTTGGAGTACTTCCCGGACCCCAACGAAAAGGTAAAACAGGGGGAAAAGGATATTTTCAACACCATAAAGGCCTGGTTTGAGGGAAAAAACACGGTGGAGCTCATCAACGATGAAGCCGACAAATTGCGGTGGGAAAAGCTGGACAAGATACCGGGCATGGACAAAATTACAGAGACCCAAAACATAAACCCGGCAGACCTGCACTTTTTCAAAGAGTTTGTGCTCCATTCACTGGCAGAGTTTGAATTGATAAGCAAAGACATACTCACCAATAAACACCTGTTTAAAGACCCGCTGGCCGGCATGTTAGACGACCTGGACGAGGATGATTTTTAGTGTACGTTCGGAAAGAAAAACTGACTTTTGCAGTCCGGTTTTTTGCACCCCTGAGATGCAAAGTAGAGGCAAAAAGTCAATATGTGACCAGTGGAACTTAAATAGTCCAAAAAGCTGATTAAATTTGCGTGGTGGATTGCACTCAGAGAATCTGAGCTACCGGTTAACATACTTAAATTTGTGACCCCGGTTGGCAAAAGCAAAAATTTTTGCTCTAACTGATATCTAATTCAGAGCAGACCAAAACGAGTGTTTATTCACGGTAGTTTTTTACAACAACAAACCATCACGAGGTGAGCGTACTGATATTTTTTATTGTTTACTACCTGCTGCTGAGCGTATCCTTTTACTTCCTATTTCCCAGAGCGGGAAAAAAAGCCACTGACGGCCTGATTCCGGGTCTGAATTTTGCAATTTGGGCTGAATTGGTGGGTCGAAAGCGTCTTCACGCACTCTGGTTATTGGTACCACTGGTCAATTTCTTCATATTTTTTGGCCTTGCCATAGATACGGCGCGGTCCTTCGGGAGGCTATCACTATTGGATGCGACATTGGCGGTGCTTTTCATGCCCTTTTACTTTTTTTGGCTATCTTTTTCAAAAGAGATAAAGTACGAGGGTCCGACCCTTGTGGCAGAGCGCGAATACTATGCAAAAATTGAAGATGCCAAGGAAAAAGGCAAAAAGCTCCTCGTGAGAAAGCTGGAAGCAAACAATCCCTACCGTAAAACGGTTGCCAGGGAGTGGTTTGAAGCTGCGGTATTTGCAGTATTTGTAGCGGCCTTTATTCGGATGTTTATGATTGAGGCCTTTACCATTCCCACCTCGTCTATGGAAGGCACCTTACTTGTAGGAGACTATTTGTTTGTGAGTAAGATGCACTATGGCATACGGATGCCGATGACTGTGGTCCAGTTACCGCTGCTTCACAACAGAATTCCAATGATAGATCGGGAGTCCTACCTCGAAAACCCCCAACTCTCCTACCGGCGTTTGGGATCTTTTCAGGAAGTGAAAGAGAACGACCTGGTCGTCTTTAACTGGCCGGCCGGCGACAGTATTTACCTGCTGCCCCACCGCTCTTACAGTGTCAATCAAATACGTCAGGGGTCAGCAGAACAGCAAGAGCGTTTTGAGGGAATGGACATCATAACCAGGCCCGTAGATAAGACTGACTTTTACATAAAGCGCTGTGTGGGCGCGCCCGGAACCACCTTTGAACTGAGAGATGGTCTGGTTTACATTGATGGTCAGCGCAGAGAAAACCCGGAAAATGTCCAGTTTCGTTACGAATTGCAATCCGGGGTGCCCATTTCACCGGAAACTTTTAACCGGCTTGACATAAATCCGGGGGACCGGGTTGGCCGGACCCAGTTTCACCTCAACGAACAACAGGCAGAAGCTCTAAGAACCCTGGACGAGTCCATTACCGTAACCCCGGTAAACCCAGATCCTGGGGCACCAACCTATTTGTTTCCACACGACCCCGAAAACTTTCCGGACTTCGATTACGACAATTACGGGCCCATTCCCATACCGGCAGAGGGTCAAACTGTTTCAATAGACCACAGCAACATAGCCCTTTACACGCGGATAATCAATGTGTACGAAGACAATGAACTGCGCATTACGGATGACGCCATCTATATCAATGGCGAACCGGCTACTCAATACACCTTCCAGCAGGATTACTATTGGATGATAGGAGACAACCGGCACAATTCTGAAGATTCCAGGGTCTGGGGTTATGTTCCCGCAGATCATATAGT
>PWJP01000014.1 GCA_003559985.1 Saprospirales bacterium | reverse complement strand
TTGCAGTTGTCAAAAAAACGGTCAAAGCCGTCATCGATCAGCTCGACCACCACAACCTGAATGAAATAGAGGGGCTGGAAAACCCAACCTGCGAGCGCATTGCAATCTGGATCTGGGACCGCATCAAGCCCGGCCTCCCGAACCTCAGCAGAATTGAACTGCATGAGACCCCCACTTCCGGTGTGGTTTATGCGGGTCAATGATAGCTCATTGGTTGATGGCGGATGGTTGATGGCCGATGGCTGTTTGCGGCGTAAGCATCTTATTTTCAGTACTATATCGATTTTTTGGGGTTGTTACTTTTGGAGGATACTAGGTTGAAATATGTGAGATGAAATTTATGGGGTTCAAATACGCACGGCCGTGCGTATCTACAGATGCACAGATCAAAGACACGCAATTTACTAATTGCCTCACACGACCCAAACCCGACACCCTTTCCAAAACCCAAACTCAGGACTGATGAGAAATTTCTTATTAGAATAAGATCAATTGAATTTTGGGGTATTATAGACGCAAGGCAATGCGTCTCTACAGCGCGTGTATTTGTCCCAAATCTTATCCGCCACTATTCAACTGTCAATTAAACCCTCTGCGCCTTCCTTTGCGCCCTTGCGGCTTTGCGAGAACCAAAAATCCTAATCACCGAAATTCCCAAAAAGTCATTTCCCTATACCGGGTATAAGATTCTCGACAAAAGCCCTTATTCCACCCTGGTGATTTTCATCATATTGGTTCGCTGTTTTTTGTGGATGGGCATGCTGCCGGTGTTTACGATCATGTCGCCCACCTTGACCCTTTTGTTTTGCTTCAGGATCTCCACCACATCCTCAATCGTCTCGTCCGTTGTAGTGTATTTATTGTAGTAGTAGCAGCGAACACCCCAGACGAGGTTGAGCGTGGATAGAATATTCCGCTCTTCGGAGAAAATAAAGATTTTGTTGTCCGGTCGGTAGCTGGATATCTTAAAAGCCGTGTATCCTGAGATGGTCATACCAATGATGGCAACCGCTCCGATATCTTCCGCAGTTTTGGCGGCGTTCAGACAGACCACATCCGAGTAAAAAGTGCTGGATTTGGGCGATGCCTTGGGTCTTTTCTGAGGAAAATCATTGTAGTGTTTCTCGGTTTCGGCAATAATCCTGTTCATGGCGAGGACCACCCTTTCCGGATGACGCCCCATGGCCGTTTCCGCACTCAGCATCACCGCATCGGTGCCATCCAAAACGGCATTGGCCACATCGGTGACCTCCGCCCGCGTGGGACTGGGGGCCGTAATCATACTCTCCATCATTTGGGTGGCAACGATTACCGTACGGGCCCGCTGAATGCATTTTCGGATGATATCTTTTTGAATGGAAGGCAGCTTTTCCATCGGCATTTCCACCCCGAGGTCACCCCGCGCCACCATAATACCATTGGAGTGCTTGATGATCTTGTCAATATTTTTCACCGCCTCCGGCTTTTCAATCTTGGCAATTATTTTGGCGAAATGGCCCGCCTTGTCAATTTTCTTGCGGAGCAACTGCACGTCCTTGTGAGAACGGACGAAGGACAGAGCGATCCAATTGACCGGCTGCGTCAGTATGTAGTCCAAATCGTGCAGGTCTTTTTCCGTCAGAGAGGGGAAAGTGGTCTTCGTATCCGGGAGATTCACCCCTTTATTGGAGCTCAAATTTCCACCGTAGAGGACCTTTAATTTTACCTCATCCAGGCCGTTGGTCTCGATCACCTCCAGTATGATCTTCCCATCGTCAATCAGGACCTTCTCTCCCTCCTTTACGTCCTGAGGAAACTGAAGGTAATTCAGATAAACCCGGGATTCATCTCCCAGGCAGGGTTTGTTTACAATACTTAATTCAGTCCCCTCCTCCAAAAATACATCCTCCGCCACCTGTCCCACCCGGAGTTTCGGGCCTTGAAGATCAGCAAGTATGCCGATGTGAACATTCAGCTCCTCGTTGACCTCCTTAATCCGCTTTATCACTTTGCCGTGCTCCTCATGTGCACCGTGGGAAAAATTGAGTCGAAAAGTGTCCACACCTCCCAGCACAAGCTCAATCAGTTTATCTTTGGAGGAAGATGCAGGACCAACCGTGGCCACTATCTTGGTATTCTGATGCTCAATTCGCTCCGCTGTCGCTATGTTCTTCTCTTTCATATCCTTCTATTCTTGTAAAATGTACCATCTCTAAAGTGCCCCGCGGCAAATATAGGCCATTATAAACAACTGCAAGAATCTCGCCGATTCTGTACCGAAAATTTAATCACAGCTTAATGGGCGGGTAATTAGTTGTGTATTGCTTTGCCCTGAGTCTTGTCGAAGGGATGAGTCTGTGAGTTTGTGAGTTGTTTATTAAACTTAAGCTCGATTTAGCACCCAATATATCTATTCATGGGGATTGTTGATTTTGCGGATTTTTCTCTTGAACTGGGAAAATATACCATGCTATAGAAAAGGACGCAAGGCATTGCTTCCCTACAAGGAAATTCATCTAAACCGTATCCGACATTTTCAACATTCAAATAATTACTCCGCATGACCCAAAAACCCGGCCATGCCAGGAATTTCACCAAAAACGGGTTATTTTAGGTCATGAAGCGAGAATATGGGAACAAAATAGGATTAAAACTGGCTTCACCTGGCATATGTATATAATATATAATAAGTTGTTTTTCAATACAAAATTTACAGGGGGTGAATTTTTTTTAGAAATGATTGTAAAAGCCGGGCTATGGGTTTAATTTTGCACCCTAAATCAAAATTGTGAATCATGTCAAATGTTGCAGAAAAGGTAAAAGAAATTATCGTTGAAAAGCTCGGTGTAGAAGAGGCGGAAGTTACGCCTGAGGCGAGTTTCACCAACGACCTGGGAGCCGATTCACTGGATACAGTGGAACTGATTATGGAATTTGAGAAAGTTTTTGACATCTCAATTC
>PWJP01000222.1 GCA_003559985.1 Saprospirales bacterium | reverse complement strand
CAGCTCCTGCATTTCTTCCGGAGATTTTAAATAAAACTCGGAGTTTGGAAATTTCATGCGCTGGGTATCCTGCATGATTTTCCCGGTCTGAATGCAAAGCAGAATATCATGGGGCTCGTGGTCCTGCTGATCGATGTAGTGCAGATCGTTGGTGGCCACCAGCGGGATCCCCAGTTTTTTGCTCATTTGAATAAACTCATGATTCACCAGCTTTTGTTCCTTCAGCTGATGGTCCTGCAGCTCCAGGTAAAAGTTTTCCGGTCCGAAAATTTCCTTCAGTCGAAGAGCCATTTTTTCCGCATTTTGATGCTCCCCGTTGAGAATCAGCTGCTGAATGTCTCCGGCAAGACAGGCGCTAAGACAGATCAGCCCTTCTTTATGTTCTTCCAGCGCCGAATAGTCGATTCTCGGTTTGTAGTAAAAACCCTCTAAGAATCCTTTCGATACCAGCTTGATCAGGTTCTGGTAGCCGGTTTCATTTTCCGCCAGCAGCACAAGATGTCCCTGATTTTTATCCTTTACCGGGTCCTTGTCCGCCATGGTCCGGCGGGCGGTATAGACCTCGCAGCCGATGATGGGCTTGATGCCCTTTTCTTTGGCTTTTTTATAAAATTCCACCACCCCGAACATCGATCCGTGGTCGGTGATGGCAATGCTGTTCATTCACTTTGCCCGTACCTGGTCCATTAGCCGGTCCACGGTGGTAAAACCATCCAGCAGACTGTATTCCGTATGGACATGGAGATGGGCAAATTTTTGCTCAGTCATGATAAACACCTCAAATTCTATTAATTCCTTAAAAAATATTATATCATAAATCCTGTTTTCTTTTTACGCCCGGGGGAAGTTTCCTCCATGGAAAAAGCCCCAGGATAAAGTTTCCTGAGACTTTTGAGTTTCCGCTGGGTTTTCCTTTTGCGTTTTTATAATATTAAGGCGCCGATTATTCCGAAGATCATAATCGGTATATTGTAGTGAAGAAAGGTGGGCACGCAGGTGTCCCAGATATGGTCGTGCTGTCCGTCCACGCTGAGACCCGCCGAGGGTCCCAGAGTACTGTCGGAAGCCGGGGAGCCGGCGTCTCCAAGAGCCGCCGCGGAACCGATCAGCAGCACCGTGGCCATCGGGCTGAAGCCCAGCTCTGCCGCTAAGGGTACATAGATGGCTGCAATAATGGGTATGGTTCCGAAGGAAGTTCCAATTCCCATGGTGATTAACAGTCCGATAGTAATCATCCCTGTGGCGGCAACCAGAAGGTTGTCTCCAATGGCTCCCGATACAGCGTCTACTAACGTCTCCACTCCACCGGTGGCTCGGATAACGTCTCCGTATCCGGCAGCTACCAGCATCACGAAGGCGATAAAGCCCATCATGCCGATACCGCTTTTTACCATGCTGTCAATGCCGGTCCATTTAATGGCTCCGCCGACAAGCATAATGGCAAGACCTAGGATCGCTCCCAGGGCCAAAGAGCCTACGGCCAGCTGCACAACCAGAGCCGCCACGGCTCCAACCACGGTAATCACATGGTTTTTATTAAAAACCACATCTTCCGCCAGCTGTTCCTGATGACCGAACTCGGTGCCGGTTTCTTCCGGCGGCAGATATTCTCTGGGTTTTCGGTAAGTAAACAGAACCGCTATAAACAGTCCCACAACCATGGCAAGGCCGGGAATCCACATAACCTGCCAGATCTCCCCCTGGGCAACCTCCAGACCGCTGGCGGCCATTTCATCGCTGATGATGCCGTGGAAAATCAGTCCGTAACCGACGGGCAGAGCTACGTAAGGAGCTTTCAGACCGAAGGTCAGGGCGCAGGCCACGGCTCGCCGGTCGATTTTCAGTTTATTCATAACCATAATCAGCGGCGGAATCAAAATCGGAATAAAGGCGATGTGTACCGGGATCAGGTTTTGAGAAAAAATACTGATAAATGCAATAATAAATACCAGGGCTTTTCCGGTTCCGGACATACTTTTTGATAATTTCTGGGTAATAATGGTTGCGGCCCCGGTTTTATGAATGGCCGCCGCCAGGGCCCCGAGTAAAATGTAGTTCAATGCGGTGCTGGCATTGCCTCCCATTCCGCCGATCAATGTATCCATCGTCTCCATCAGGGGCATGCCTGCTACCAGCCCTCCCACGACGGCGGCGATAATCAAAGCCAGCAGTACGTTAAGCTTAAGCAGCGACAGCGCCACCATTACAACAACTGAAATAATAACGGGATTTGTAATCATTTTCTCACTCCTTTATATTTTTTTTGAATATTTCATCTTATTTAAATATTATATTAACACAGCGTCGCTTTTTCGTCTATAAAATAAAACTTCCGGCGGTTGGATCTATCCGGAAGTTTTATCAGAGGTAAATAATTTAGTTTTAAATGAAGTTTAAATCGTTAACGAACCCACGGCTTTTTCTACGGCGGAGAGAATTTTCTCGTCGTCGATCAGCTTGGATGCGATGTTGATATCTTTATACAGAATACGATCCTCTTTTAGCGGCGACAGCACTTCCCGAAGGGTGTCATAGGCCGGCTGGGTACCCTTACCCAACTCTTTTTGCTGCTGGAACTCGATTCCCTGAGCCGCAGCCATCAATTCAATACCCAACACTCTTGAGCTGTTAAAGACAATGTCTCTGGCTTTTCTGGCAGCAATGGTACCCATACTTACATGGTCCTCCTGATTTGCCGAAGATGGGATGGAGTCCACGCTGGCGGGATGGGCAAGCACCTTGTTCTCCGATACCAGCGCGGCGGCGGAGTACTGGGCGATCATAAAGCCGGAATGCAGTCCGCCTTTTTCTGTTAAGAATGCAGGCAGTCCGCTAAGTTGAGGATTGACCAATCGTTCGATCCGCCGCTCGGAAGCGTTGGCCACTTCCGCCATGGCAATTCCCAGATAATCAAAAGTCAGCGCCATAGGCTGTCCATGGAAGTTTCCACCGGAAATTACATGATCTTCTTCCGTAAAAATTACCGGATTAT
>PWJP01000172.1 GCA_003559985.1 Saprospirales bacterium | reverse complement strand
CTCCAACTCATCGGTGAAATTGATGGCTTCAATGGGACCTGGAAGGTAGCTGAAAAATTGGAAAACCGCTATTTGAAGGAATTGCAGGAAATCGCTACCATAGAGAGTATTGGATCCTCAACGCGAATCGAAGGCGCTACCCTATCGGACAGCGAGGTGGAAAAGCTTCTGAAAGACATAAAAGTCACCAAACTGAAAACCCGGGATCAACAGGAAGTGATTGGGTATTACGAAGTTTTGGAACTCATTTATGAAAATCATTCAGAGATCAATCTCTCGGAAAACTACATTAAACAACTGCATCAGATCCTGCTTCAATACAGCAGTAAAGACCAGCGACACAGGGGAGCATACAAGCAACTTTCCAACAAAGTGGTGGCGACATCGCCCGGCGGGGATCAGCGCATTATTTTTAATACCACCGAGCCCGCTTTGGTCCCTGGAGAAATGCGAGAATTACTCGATTGGACAAATGAGCAACTGGAGCAAAAAAGACTTCATCAACTCATTGTTATTGGTAGCTTTATTTACGACTTCCTGAGCATTCACCCTTTTCAGGATGGGAACGGCAGGTTGGCCCGTTTACTAACGACTTTGTGTTTGCTGCAAAATGACTATTCTTATGTGCGGTATATCTCTTTTGAAAACCATATTGAGCAAAACAAAAAAGCATACTACGAATCCTTGATGAGTGGGCAAAAAAACCGTGGCACCGATAAGGAGCGCATTGATAGGTGGATGGTCTTCTTCTTAGAGAGTTTGAATGCACTGGCAAAAAAATTAGAGCAAAAATACGAGGCCTCCAAATCAAAAGGCGCCTATTTGAACGATCGACAAAAATTAATCAGGGATTTCGTATCAAAAAATCAACCTATTAAGGTCAGCGACCTGTCAAGAGAATACCCCGAGTTCTCGCTATCGACATTGAAAAAAGACCTTAAATATATGCGTGCTGAAAAGGTGCTGTCCATGATTGGAAGAGGTAAGGGGAGTGTTTATGTTTTGAGTGAGAAAAATTGATTTGAAATCAAATTGACAGATCGATATTACAGGGAAGACATCTGAGCAAGAGCAAACAGAAAAAATGACATGGGAAGACACGAATACTTCAGGCTTTTTCACGACATCCCCGAGGAGGATTACAGATTGCTGTCCGAAAATCTGGGGACGAAAACCTTTGATAAAGGGGAATTAATAACCGTTCCGGGACAGATACAACGGACACTTTACTTCGTCAAAAGCGGTGTGCAGATGTCCTTTTTTGACACCGATAAGAAAACCCATGTCATCGCTTTTACCTATCCGCCAAATCTATGTGCCATTCCCGAGTCGTTTTTGCAGCAAAAACCCTCACAAAGCTTTCTAAAGTGCCTGACGGACAGCGAGATGGATTGCATTTCTTTTGAAAATTTGCACAAACTATTCGACCAATCTCAGCAAATTGAACGTCTTTTCAGGCGAATGACAGAAGCCGTGCTGGCGGGCATCCTTACCAGGCACATGGAGTTGCACAGCATGACGATTGAAGAGCGCTACAAAGCCTTTTGCCGTCGGAGTCCTCATTTGCTCCATCTCGTCCCGCACAAGTACATCGCATCCTATCTGGGTATCGACCCGACCAATTTCAGCAAGTTGTACAATCGGGTAAAAATCTAATATTGGTATAGACCAACTCTCATCCCACCGCCTCAACCGACCTTTGCAAAAGTGATTGACAAAAAAATTCACTTATGGCAAATAATTGGCTGGACAGATCAGCGTATCCATTCGCACCAAACTACTTTGACGTTAATGGACAAAGAATGCACTACATCGATGAGGGAAGTGGCGATACAATTTTGTTCGTGCACGGAACCCCAACCTGGAGTTTTGATTACCGCTACCCTATTAAAAAATTGAGGGGAAATTACAGATGCATTGCGACGGACCACATTGGATTTGGGCTTTCTGACAAACCGCAGCTATACGACTACTCCACCCAAAGCCACAGCAAGACTCTTGTAAATTTCATCCGCGAAAAGGAATTGGACGACATTACCCTCGTGGTACATGATTTTGGTGGGCCAATCGGATTAAACGCCGCGATTCAGCATCCTGAAAAAATTAAAAGCCTAATAATCCTGAACTCGTGGCTTTGGAGCAGTGAAAATGACCCGGATTTTATCAAGCTCAAAAAGGTGTTGAAAAGTCCGTTACTGCCTTTTCTCTACCGGTATCTAAATTTTTCTCCACGATTCATTCTGCCGCGTTCATTCGGGGACAAAAAAATCTCTAAGAAAACACTGAAGCAATACACCAGGCCATTTGCTGATAGAACCCAGAGAAATGGAGCATTGGCTTTTGCGCGCTCCTTGCTCAACGACCAAAACTGGTTTGAGGAATTGTGGGCTCAGAGACACGGGATTTCGAACAAACCGACCTTGTTCATCTGGGGAATGAAAGACCCTGTCATCAAACCTCAATATCTGGATAAGTTCCGGGCTGGTTTTCCTCATTCAACAGCGCTAAAGCTAGAGACCTGTGGCCATTTTCCACAGGAAGAACAAGCGGAAAAAACAACTGAGGCAATAATCAATTTCATGGGTAATCTCAATTCACCGGACAACATTGAGCCGGGATGAAAACAGCCGAAATTATTCACCAAAAATCACCTTTTGGGGCCAATGTTAAAAAGCCGTAAGCACTTAAAAATAATTACTTTTGCTGTTGTTTTGGAAGGTCCAGGAACATTGGCTAATAATTGGTCAGGTATGCCGGTTTTTTGCAGCCAAAGGGACACTTTTTTTCACAGGCACGGAGAGCGTGAAATTTTCGGTTTAGCCGAGGATATCCCTTTGTGGTTCAAAGCGCGAAAACACGACCTCTGGAGATTAAACTATGTAAGCCTTTCAACAAAGAAAAAGATGGTTCCCAAAAACCTGGCCAGGGAGGGGGAAAGTACACTTGACAGGGCACCGAATTAAACTTTACAAAATATGCGATCAATAATACTATCTG
>PWJP01000013.1 GCA_003559985.1 Saprospirales bacterium | reverse complement strand
GGTCCCGGTGGTGATGGTTCGGGCCGGGCGCCGATGTGGACATAGGATGCGACTTTACGGGCGTAGGGAAGTCTGCTCATGTAGGAATAACTCAAACCCCCTCCGGCAGAATGCCCCACCAGATTTAGGCGATGGGCCCCCGTTTTTTCGAGTACATCATCAATGAATCGATCCAGTTTTTCGGACTTATCTACCCGGTCGAGGGAATTCCAGTCAAATAGGAACAACCGGTCTGCACAAATTCCATTCTCGATAAATCTGGCCACTTGCTGCTCATAGGTGTCGCCCGAGGCCAAAAATCCGTGAATAAAAACCACCGGAAGGGCGGTTGTATCACAGTCCGCTTTTTCATTGCCTGAGATAAATTCACCGGTCACCGGCGTGGCTTTCTCAGTCCCTTTTTCCCAAATGATTGAAAGGAAACAGGAGGAGAGGAGAATCAGAGCCCATAGGAGTATTTTCATAAGCTATTTTCTACAAAAATAGTAAAAAGTGAGGAGTGTGGGGGAAAGGTGGGTATTTGGTTCACATCACGGCCTCTGACAAAGAATACCGGCTTAGGGAAATTTTTCCTATCTTTGATAAGTTGGAAAGGCCGGGACCAGTGGTAATGGTGCTGCTCAGCAATCGGTACTAAGTGGACCCATTTTTGCAAAAAAACAACCATGCTACATTTTGTACTAAATGACAGAGAGGTAAAAACAGCGGCCAATCCGGCCACTACACTGCTGGATTTCATCCGGTACGACGCCAATTTGCGGGGAACCAAAATTGGCTGCCGGGAGGGGGATTGCGGTGCATGTACGGTGCTGCTCGGATCGGTCGAAAACGGGGAAATACAATATGAAAACTGTACCTCCTGCCTCACTCCACTGGCCAATGCTCACGGCAGACACGTGGTGACCGTTGAAGGCCTGAACATGAGCGAACTCAACAGGGCCCAGGAAGCCATGGTTTCCCACTCCGGTACGCAGTGCGGTTTTTGCACCCCCGGTTTTGTGGTCTCTCTCTGTGGTTATGCCCTGAATCCCGATACCTCCCTTTCGCGCACTGCAAAAGATGCCGTCGATGGGAATATCTGCCGCTGCACGGGCTACAAATCCATCGAACGGGCAGCGGATCAGTTGCAGGAAGAACTCGACAATTTGGGTGAGGCAAAAACGGTGGATAAACTGATTGATAAGAGATTCATACCTGCCTACTTTAGAGACATTCCTCAACTGCTGGGCCAAATTGAAAAGGACAGTTTTAAGCACCGCGGCAAACAACCCGTGGGCGGAGGAACAGACCTCTACGTGCAAAAACACGATGAAATGCCATTCATGGAGGTGGCCTTCCCTTTCAAACACCAAAACGGTACGAGGATTTGGAAAGAGGGCGATCGGTGTCACATGGCGCCACTCTGTACGGCATCCGATTTGATGAAGGCCCCGTTTTTGAACGAAAGCATTCCCAATTGGTACGAGTACATGAAGTTGGTCTCCTCCAATCCCATTCGAAATACGGGCACTGTGGCGGGAAATTTGGTGAACGCCTCTCCGATTGGAGACCTCACGGCCATGTTGTTGGCGCTCAATGCGGAGATCACTTTAAAGGATCCCGCAGACCAGGAGCGGACCATTCCCCTTCGCAGTTTTTATCTGGATTACAAAAAACTCAGCAAAACTCCGGAGGAACTCATATCCCGGACTTCCTTCGACATCCCTACTGCCGGGAGGTTCAATTTTGAAAAAGTGTGCAAGAGAAAATACCTGGATATCGCCAGTGTGAATGCTGCGGCACTGCTGGAGGAAAAAAACGGGGTGATTATCAAAGCTTCATTCTCGGTAGGCGGTGTAAGTCCCATTCCGCTTTACCTCCACAAGACCAGTGAATATGTGAAGGGGCGCGAACTTACTGAAAGGACAATACTGGAAGCGGCTGAAGTTTTGCAATCAGAGATTTCTCCCATCAGTGATGCGAGGGGAAGTGCAGACTACAAGCGCCTGCTGGCCGGCCAGTTGTTCAAGGCACACTTTCTGAATCTTTTTCCATCACAAATCAAAATGAGCGAACTGGTATGATCAACATAGATGCAAAAAACCACGTGCGCGGGACCTCGATTTACCTGGATGACATTCAGGAGATCCACGGCACCTTATTTGCTCAGCCATTTTGTGCCCCTGTTGCACACGCAAAAATAAACCATATCAACCTCGAACCCGCACTGGCAATGGAAGGAATTGTGGCTGTATTTACCAAAAGTGACATCCCCGGCGCCAACCAGATCGGAGGAATTGTACCAGATGAGCCGCTATTCGCTGAGGATGAAATACACTTTTGGGGACAGCCCATTGGACTGGTGGTCGGCACTTCAGAGCAAGTTTGCAGACTGGCCAGAAAAAAAATCGAAATTGACTTCAGTGAACTGCCAGTGGTTACAGACCCGAGGGAAGCAGCCCGCAACGACTCCCTTATCGTACCTCCGCGCACTTTTAACACCGGGAATGTCGAGGATACCTGGGAACAATGCGAGCACATTTTTTCAGGAAGGGTGGAAGTGAATGGCCAGGAGCACATCTACATAGAAGGTCAGGGAGCTTACGCATGGCCCAAAGAAGACGACAGTATTTACATCGCCTCCTCCACACAGGGTCCAACGGCTGTTCAGCGGACGGCAGCAGGAGTGCTCGGTCTCCCCATGCACAAGGTGGAGGTCAATGTGCAGCGACTCGGAGGTGGATTTGGGGGAAAAGAGGACCAGGCGACGGCATGGGCGGTGATGGCCGCCCTCGCAGCAAAAAAGCTGCAAAAACCGGTTAAAATTTCCCTTCACCGCATGGACGATATGATGATGACGGGCAAGCGCCATCCCTATTCATCGGATTACCGCATTGGTTTGAGTAAAGAGCTGAAAATTTTGGCCTACGAAGTGACCCATTATCAGAATGCCGGGGCGGCAGCAGACCTCTCTCCGGCTGTTTTGGAACGGACACTTTTCCACTCCACCAATGCCTATTTTGTTC
>PWJP01000070.1 GCA_003559985.1 Saprospirales bacterium | reverse complement strand
CCGCTTCAAAACAACCTCAGTCTCAATCTTTCGGAAATGGACGCTGATAGGGCAGGGGTTGTTCGGTGTCTTACAGATCGAGAGGGCAGATGTCTGATGGAAAGCAGAACCAATGAAACCAATTTCTTTGTTTTTGCATCCAAAAAGGCCACCCAATCCGTGCTGCAAAACCTCGAGTTCGAAACCGGATTTGATCACAAAGTTCTTGAAATCGAAATGGACCGTGACTGCAGACCTACATCGCTTACCCTGGTCTGTCCCGAGGATAAAGACATCGTTGACCCCCGTTTGTGGGTAGAGAATATGCGAACAGGTGATGTGGACACGCTTTCGGCTGTGGAGGATATTTATTCAAAATGCATGAACCTCAACGGGCAATACCGGATTTTTGCAACTGCTGAGGACCGTCACCCTGTACGGGAGGCTGTTTTTGTCGAAAATAACAGCCCAAAAGAAATTCGGTTGAGGATCGAACCAAAGGAGGTCGAGGTGGTCAGAGAAGGCACTGTGCTGGAACTACAAAATATTTACTACGAGTACAACTCCCACCTGATAAGCGAAGGTGCTGCCAGTGAATTGGATGAACTTGCAGCTATTATGAAAAGAGACACAGCAATGATAGTCGAATTGCGCGCTCATACAGACAGCCGGGGAAGTGAACTTTACAACCTCCAACTCTCTCAGCGGCGTGCTAATTCGGCAATGGAATACCTGGTGACCGCAGGCATTGAACCCCATAGAATTCGAACTGCGGGCTTTGGTGAAACCCAATTGCGCAACCACTGCCGGGAAGGTGTCCAATGCACAGAGGAAGAACACGCCTACAACAGACGGACAGAAGTGGCTGTAATAAAAGCCGGTGAAGGAGTCAGAGCAGTCAGGGAAGAAGATGGATACCTGAGATTCACCATCTATGAGTGATTATAGGCTTACCCACTGGAGATTTGACTAATTTTTGCCAGGCACAATCAGAGTTTAGTCTCAACCATTTGTTTAGACAGAGGGTTTTTATACCGGAACCAATCACAGCCAGCGTATGGATATTTCACTGATGCAAAATATTGAAAAGGCTCTAAGGGAACCCCTACCGGGACACAAGGCCCATATGGAAATGGCCGTAGTGGGTCATCATCGCAAGGCAGAAGCTCCTGAAGAAGCTAATAAAGCTGGAGTCCTGGCTTTATTTATCCCGGATAAAAACGGTCACACAGAGCTGGTATTCATCCGGAGGAGCAGCCACTACCACGACGACAGACACAAGGGGCAAATCGGCTTTCCGGGAGGAAAAAAAGAGCGAGAGGACAATGACATGAGGGAAACTGCTCTCCGGGAAACCAAAGAGGAGATTGGAGTGGAACCCGCAGAAGTTGAAGTATTGGGCAAATTGTCAAATCTCTACATACCGGTAAGCAATTTTTTGGTGCATCCCTATGTCGGATATATGAGGTCCCGGCCTGAATTTTCTCTACAGGAAACCGAAATAGCTGAGGTCATCACCTGCGATTATAAAAGGCTTTTGAATGAAGATTGCAGAGATACTACAAAAATTGAACTCTCAAGTGGGATTCACCTTGAAAACGTGCCCTACTTTGACCTGAAGGGAAAAATTCTCTGGGGTGCCACGGCGATGATGATGGCTGAACTAGTCCACGTTTTGAAAAAGATAAAATAATAGGAGAAATAAGCCATGAAACTAAACCTCAATCTCTAAAATGCTCAGGCTTCACTATGGTAAATACTCTGGAGATGTTAAAGCCAAAGTGTATGTCTCCGCTTGACCAATCACCCGTGGTTTGCGTTATAAAGCCGTTTTCAGCCATTGGCAGGGAATTGGTGAAGTGCAATTGAAACACATGGCCTCCGGTCTCAATATCCAGTCCAATTGAAAGTGAGTTGCGATACTGGTCATCGATTTGATCGGGCAGCACATAAATCCACTCGGTATTCAGAGTTACCCTACGGCTAAGGCGGAAACGCATTCCAATTCCCACATTGAAGACCGAATTGGACAAATCAGAAGTTTCGACCATATTCCGATGCACCAAACCCGGACTTAACTGGACGGTGAAAAAATCAGATACTTTTCTACCTGCAATCAGTTGCCAGGTGTAAAACCACCGGAACTTATTGGGCACATCTACATCATTGACAGTCCAGGGATCCGTCCTCACTGCAGCGGAAGCGACAGCGGACAACGTCAAAGGCATTTCAACAGCACCGGTGCTCTGACGGAGGAAGCGGTATTTCACGTAACCATCTACCGTTTTCTGAAAGGTACTGCGGCCGAGCCCAATTTGCACATTGTTCATCAAGCCGTAATCTGCTCCAATTCGGGTAACTGCATTGTCGAGACCGAAAAAATTGTCGATACCCCCTGTTATAAGTCCGAAGCGATGGCCTATTTTTATGTCTAAAATGCCCGGATGGGTGTTTTCCAGTGAGTGGAGGTTAATAATGCGGTTGGTTTTAAAAGAGGCAGTAGTGTATTCCACCTCTTCCTCCTCTTCATCAATTAAATCCAACAAACTCTCCTGTCCCTGAGCCCAAAATGGCAGCAAACCAAAGCTTAATAGAAACAAGTAAGCCGGAAATAACCTGGTCAACAATCTGTTTTTCATCACGTTTTTAGGTTTTCGGTGGATTATTGGGAGGTTCAACGATCGAGTTTTTGATAATTTGCTTCGATCCTCACATCAATCTCCCTTGCTATATTGTCCCTGACAAGCGCGGGTATGCGAATGTTATAATCAGCTACTTTAACAGTGAATTCTGCTGTTCCGCTGATTTGCCCATTTTCAACTACAATTTCTCCTTCGGCAATAACTTCCCCTGTAATTTCCCTCATTTCAAGTTCGCCTTCCACAGTAAAGGGGTAAGTGCCGTCCGATTCAATGGTAATCTCTTCGCAATTGACGAATGTACCTTTGAAAGTGGCCCTGGGATATTTATGGGACTCCAAGTAGTTCTCATTAAAATGCTCCTGCATCAGGCTTTTTTCAAACATAAACCCCCGGATTAGCACGGAGGATTCAATATTGCAATTGTCAAAGTCAATAACTGATGAGCCTCGGTTGTTGTGGGCCTCAATGTCCTCAAGTGGAGCTTCGGAGTAGAAAGAAATCCGGGCTTCTCTTGTGTAGTAAATATTCTGTGATTGAAGGGCGAAAGAGCCAATCATCAAAAAGGTAAGAGTCAGGTAAAGTAGTTTCACGGTTTCCGGTTTTAGTTATTCCAGCTCTATAATTCCACATCGATTGAGTATTACATCTTCCAGGTAGCCGGTACAAATCCCCTGAAGGGTAATTTCATCACCGGGCTGAATTTCGCCGGTCTCGCGCAGATAGACCCTGTCCATTTCGCAGACCACTCCGTCTAATAGTTCCCCCACATCCAATCTGATGGCACTTATTTCACCACCATTTTCCACCTCAACTTCCAACACAGTACCCGAGACTCGGATTATCTTTCCAAGGTAGGTATCATTGGCCGAGAGTTCATCTTCCTGAAAGGCACTGTACAAATCCTCTGCAGTTATTGTAATGTCGGGTTCTGCAGTGTAAATATCCTCATGCGCTTTGTGATAGACAAAAAAGTACACATATGCACCAAGGGCAAGTACGATAAGGAAAAAAACAGCGATGAGATTTCGAATTTTCATAATTCTGTAGCTTTAGTTATTCGGAGCACCACTTTCTATCCATGCCTCAATTTGATCAATAGAGCAATCGTCCAGCATTGTGCCCGCTTGCGGCATAGGGAAGAAACCGGGAAGGTGTTTTATAGAGCCCAGAAGGCGCTCGTTTTCAATCCAAAATAATACATCATCATGAGTCTCCAAAACAACTCCTCCCAATTGTGCGAGTGAATTGTGGCAGGCCATGCAATGAGAATCCAAAATGGGTCTTACATCGGCCTGAAAACTGACATCGCCAGTGGGGCACTCCACATCTTCGAAGTATTCCTCAATATTCTCGGATTCACAACCTATTAGAAGGATGCAGATGGCAACAAGGAGGAAAGAACCTATTCGCATATGTACAGATTTGATCTCAATTCAAAGATTAAATAATGATACTGGCTTAATTTTATGTCAATCAATACCACGACCATCCCAAACCCAAAGTTAAGGAAAACAATTAAAAAGTTCTGCTTTGGGGTGTCCATAACCTAACCTCCATAAAGAATACCTTTATTCAATGTTATGCAGGGTAATCAATATCAAGACTGAAAACTTAGGTTGAGGGGGGCAGGTATATTCAAGCAGTATTTTAATCAAAATCCATGGAGTTACAGCAATAATTGACTTATGGCAAACTACAATACTTGAATCAGTAATAGACCTGGAGATTTACAATCCCAAAAAATTTAATATATTGCCATCCTAAACTCATTGCCAATGGAATTCAACAAGTCAAAGTTGCTTATTTTTGGAGTACTTTTCTTATCCATTTTCCTTCTTGGGAACGCTTCTTTCCCACCAGTTTCCAGTACCGGGGCCCCGGGCGAAGGTCTTTGCAGCGACTGTCACCTGGGCAATAATCCACTGGATATTGATGGGGATATAAGTATCAATGGCATACCTACCAATCCAATTGATGGGGAGCGTTACGAACTCGAAGTGATTCTTCGGAACCCCAATGGTTTGGCTGCCAGGGGAGGGTTTCAACTGGTGGTGCTCGATGGTGACAACAACAATTTGGGATCGTTGGAAAATCCCTCTGCCAACTCGAGGACCAGAAATTTTCTGGGAAAGCAATACTTCGAACACAGCCCGGCATCCAATTTTCCCGGAGAAAATGAATTGGTTTGGACTGTAGATTGGCTGGTTCCTGAGGACCCGGACAACAGGGAAGTAAATATTTACGCAGCGGGAAATATTGCAGATGGAGACGGTTCCTCTGCCAATGATTTTATTGTAACTGAAGTTCTGGAAACAACTATTGAGATGCCTTCCTCCATTTCTGATTTACAGAGAGAATCACTGGAACTATATCCCAATCCAACCACCGACCGGTTATATGTCAACGGTCTAAGCCATGGAGATCAATTTGGTGTGGAGGTCTTTGATATGATGGGTCGCAAGGTGCAAATGGGCGAAATTTCTGCCGGCCAATCACTGTCTGTCAGTCACCTGAAAAGTGGTACCTACTTGGTAAATATATCTGACGGTAAAAATGCCGTGAGCGGAAAGTTTATTAAGCAATAATCCCACAGCTTGATGAGTGAAAAAGTTACCCCGCAATTCCGGTGGAGAGCGCTTGTCGTTTTGGTTCTGTTACTTGTACTTTCAGATCAAACTCTGAAAATTTGGGTGAAGCTGAATTTTCAACTGGGAGAAGAAATGCCGATTTTGGGGCTGGATTGGGCAAAACTTCGATTTGCGGAAAACAAAGGCATGGCTTTTGGGTGGTTAATCGGGGATGAGTGGGGCCAAACCTTCCTGGCTATTATCCGGGTATTAGCTGTTGTATTTGTGGTGTTCACTATAAGGTATTTCTCAAAAATCCGCGCCCCGTTTGCTCTTCTTGTTTTTCTAGGAATACTGCTTGCAGGCGCCATTGGAAATACCCTGGACAGCGTTTTTTACGGAGTCCTGTTTTCAGTCAGTCCATTCCACGGCGGACTAGCAGAGTGGTGGCCGGAGGATGGAGGATACGCTCCATTGTTTCAGGGAAGGGTAGTGGATATGTTGTATTTTCCACTGGTTGATACACAATGGCCGGATTGGTTTTTGTGGATGGGAGGAAGGGAGTTAAAACTCTTTGAACCTGTTTTCAACCTGGCTGACATTTATGTACTTACGGGAATTGCCGGACTGCTGATAGTCGGAAGAAGGTACCTTTTTGGCGGTCACAAAGGGGAATAATCAACCGTAAACGATGGTGCGGAGTTGGCTCGCCAGCGCCTTTTCAAGCTCCTTTAATTCCAGGTATATCTCCAACATGTCATTGACTTCATTTGGCTTCTCTTGTTGAACTGCTTTTATCTCTGCAGCCTGACGCTGAATCACAGAGCGAACTTTTCTGAGTTTGAGAGAAATCACCACTTCTTCGGCTTCTTTTGCAAAATTTTCCTCTGGTGGGGGTTGGTTTTGGAGGACAATATTCCAGCGCTCCTCCCAATTTTCACTGTAAGTGTATTCATCTGTAAGGAGATTGACAACCAGTTGCCCAACCTCTTTAGACGGATGGGCGACCAGGCCCTTCATATCAATCTTACCCATTTCAGCAATAGATTCCCTCATGTGGTTCAGAACCTTTAAAACCAGCGGATCGCTCAACTCTTCATACACATCCTCCAGGTTTGAAAATACAAACTCGTGGACAGGGGAGTGGTCTTCCATTAGCTCATTGCCGTAGCGCAACAACAGCTCTACCAGAGCGAGTTCCTGGTGATAGTCCTTTTGGACCACACTATCCCTGGGCGAGGTGGCTTCATCAATGCCGGGTTTTGACGGCGAGGATGTATCCGCTTCCTGAGCTTTTCGATTCTCTCTCCTGGCTTGTCGCTGCTGTCGTCCTTTTTCTTTCCAGACCTTATCCTTTATGACCTTATTTACCTCACTGACCACTATGGATTCGTCCAGCTTGAATATGTCGGCGGTTTTGCGAATGTAGTAGCTTCTGTTCATTTGGTCCCGGATCAGACCGAGAGACCCTACTATTTCCCGAACAGCTTTTGTGCGCTGAAAAGGGTCATCAGATTGTGCGCCGGGGGTGGATTGAATTTTAAAATCCAGGAAATCCATGGCTTTTTCATCCACATAGGTCAGAAAATCCTCCTTACCGAGGGACTTTACGGCTGAATCCGGATCTTCACCTTCTTCCAGCAAAACAATGTGAGCATTTACCTCTTGCTCTAAAAGAAGGTCCACAGAGCGATTGGCTGCTTTAATTCCAGCGGTATCACCATCGAAGATGAGGGTGACGTGACTGGCAAATCGCTTGATAAGAGCAATCTGGCCAGGAGTAAGACTGGTACCGGAAACGGCCACTGTGTTTTCAATGCCGGCCTGATGCATGCTTATCACATCTGTGTATCCCTCAACCAGATAGCACTTTTCATCCCTCCGCATGGCTTTACGGGCCTGGTATATTCCGTAAAGAATCCGGCTTTTGTTGTAGATATCTGACTCGGGAGAGTTTATGTACTTCGGAGACTTTTTGTCAACACCCAATATCCTCCCGGCAAAACCAACTGCCTTGCCACTGAGATTGTGAATGGTGAACATGACCCTTCCACGAAAAAAATCAGATTCCCGGCTGTTGAGCAGTCCCAACTTTTTAAGTCGCTCAGCTTCGTGACCCGCCCGCAGTGCTGCACGCTTTAATCCGCTTCCGGATCTGGGAGCATACCCCAGGTCAAATTTTTCAATAATTTCTTTATTGTAGCCACGATTTTTAAAGTAATCCAGGCCCACAGATTGACCTTCACCGGTATCGAACATTTGCTCAGAAAAAAACCGTTTAGCAAACTCGCTAACGATATAAAGGCTTTGACGCTCTTTTTCTTCCTCTTGCTGCTCTTCACTTTGGATCTCTTCTTCGATGTGGATGTTGTATCTGGCAGCTACGTATTTCAGCGCTTCGGGGTAAGTAAAGTTCTCGTGTTCCATCAAAAAGTGAATGGCATTGCCACCTTTACCACATCCAAAACATTTAAAAATCCCCTTGGAGGGGCTCACCGAAAAGGAAGGAGTCTTCTCATCGTGAAAGGGACATAGGCCTATCAGGTTGGATCCACGCTTTTTTAGGGTGACAAAATCACTTATAATATCCTCAATATCAAGGATATCGTATATTTTTTCAACATTTTTTGAAGAAATCATCAAAAATATTTGGTGGATTGATGATGTAGGTTTTACCTTTGTATCACAAGCATAACATAACAGTTATGTTAAAGATTTAGGGTGTTCTCATAGTGTGTTCGGCCTCGTTGTCATCTTCGGCAACGAGGTTTTTTTTTGCCCTTAACTGAGAGCGGCTTCAAGTTCTTCAGTCATTTCCAGATTGTGGAAAATATTTTGTACATCTTCCACTTCATCCAGTGCCTCAATCAGATCGAGCGCTTTTTTTGAATCATCCACAGACAGATTCATCGTATTCATGGGAATCCGCTCAAGGTTAGCGCTTTTGGGTTCCAGTTGGAGTTCCTCCAGCTTTTTCTGCATATTACCAAAATCCTCAAAGTCAACCGTTACACTGACTTCCCCCGACTCTTTGTCCACCTCAATGTCCTCGGCACCTCCGTCAATGAGTTCCAGTTCCAGGGTTTCCATATCCTCAATGTCTTCCAACTTGAGCACGAATATGCCTTTCCGTTCAAAGAGATAATCCACAGAGCCTGAAGTAGCCAGATTGCCACCCTTTTTATTGAATACAGCCCTCACTGCTGCTACCGTTCTATTGATATTGTCCGTTGCGCATTCAACAAAAACAGCAATACCTCCGGGGGCATATCCCTCATAAGTGGGCTGCATAATAGCTTCACCGGAACTGTCAACCGCCTTTTTTATAGCGCGTTCTATGTTGTCCTTTGGCATATTCGCACCCTTCGCATTGGCAAGCGCCAACCTCAGTCGGGGGTTAAAATCAGGGTCGTCGTTTCCGCCCTCTTTGACCGCGATGTTGATCTCTTTGATAATTCTGGAAAAAATTGCTGATCTTTTCGCGTCCAACGCTCCCTTTTTTCTCTTGATCTTAGACCATTTATTATGTCCTGCCATGTTTGTAAGTTTAATATTTTATTCAGGTCAAAGGTACGACTTTAAGCCATAAATGCATCATGGAGTCGCACCGGCTTTCTAGTAGTGAATGATAATTTAAAGTGGTTTTGTTCCGGTGAAAAAAAATATTTGACTCTCTAATAATTCATTTCACCATATATCAATTTTTTACATATTTCAATATTTTAGCATGTAAATCCTTGCAGAAAAAGTACGGCTAACTTTCGTACTTTTGTCATCCCATGAGTGTGTCCGTCGTGATACCACGCGAAATCATTAATTCATTAGACAATTCATTTATTGCCTTGTCTGGAATATTGGTTTTGCGTATGTATTAAATAAAAGAATAGGGAATGGGTTGGTTTAAACGACTTAAGGACGGCATTCAAACGGCTACCAAGTTCAAGAAGGAAACACCGGATGGACTTTGGCACAAATGTAAGGCCTGCGGTCATCTTAGCACAATAAAGGAATTGCGGGAGAACTTCTACAAGTGCTCCGCCTGTAATTACCATGTGCGTATTGGTTCTCATGATTACTTTGACCTGTTGTATGACGACGGGCAATTTGAGTTGTTGTTTGAAGACCTGGTCTCTTATGATTTTCTGGATTTTAAGGACCTGAAGCCTTACGACAAAAGACTTGAAGCCGCGCGTAAAAAGTCCCGTTTGAAGGATGCGATGTCTGTGGCAGACGGTGAAATTGGGGGGAACCCATTGGTTATTGCCGCCATGGATTTTTCTTTCATAGGGGGTTCAATGGGATCGGTGGTTGGTGAGAAAATTTCCAGAAGTATCGATCACGCCATTGAACACAGAAGGCCTTTGATGATAATTTCAAAGTCCGGGGGAGCTCGCATGATGGAATCTGCATTTTCACTGATGCAAATGGCCAAAACCTCCGCAAAGCTCACACTTTTATCTGAAGCCGGATTGCCTTACTTTTCGCTGCTTACAGATCCCACCACTGGAGGAGTGACAGCCAGTTTCGCCATGCTCGGAGATGTCAACTTTGCAGAGCCCAAAGCCCTAATTGGTTTTGCAGGCCCCAGAGTGATTAAAGAAACAATTAAAAAGGACCTTCCCGAGGGCTTTCAAACTTCTGAATTTCTCCTGGACAACGGCTTCTTAGATTTTATTGTAGATCGCAAGGATTTGCGCGAACGACTGATTGATCTGCTGCAGATGTTCAACATTCAATCGGCCTCCTGAATAATCACCACTTCTTTTTTCAAAGGATCCAGATGCGCTTTCAAGCTTGAAATAAAGTCAGGTCCCAATCTAAAGTAGTACATTAAAAAGTTGTCAAATCGCTCCTGTGGTTTTCCCTCAGGGAATAACTTTTCATGGGTCTTGCGGATTTTGTTTACCTTGACATCCATTTGCTGCTTTTTGGCTTTGAGCAGTTTGTGCTCCAGGTGATCAATAGACTTGAGGTGTTTGGCCTCTTCGGCCCGTATTGTTTTTAGAATACTGCGCTCCAACTGCACCGCCTTTTCCTCCACCGCTCTGAATATTGCACCAAGTCGCTTTTTTTCATCAGCTAGGGTTATTTCCTCGCCAGCATGGTCGATCAGATAATCCTTGATTAGCTTTTCGGGGTCAGAGAATATAGCTGAAAACTTTAGACCTAGTTGGTTGAGGTTCTTACACGCAATGTGATCAAACCAAAATACGGAATTCCGTCTAACCAGCATGGGGAAATTGATGCCGTAATGCTCAAACTGACTACCTCTTTCCAACCAGTAAGAAATCTCACCACCTCCTCCCACATAGGCGAGATTCGGCAACAACAACTCCTGATAGAGCGGTCTTAAAACCACATTTGGGCTGAATTTTCCGGGATTTTCCTGCAACTCACGCAGCATTTCCTCCTCACTGAAGTTTTTCCCACTATCCACGAGTTGAAATCCTCCCTGTTCTGTCTTTTCTATTCTCAACCTACCCTCCGCACTGTGGTAAAAACAATTGACCACACGCGGATATGCTTGCTCCTGGAATCCAGCTTCCCTGATTTTATCCTGAGTCTCCGAAACCAGTTTTCTCGAACTGTTATTGAGCAAATCATCTTTGATAATATCGGAAAAAGCAGCCTTAAGAGCCGTGTCATCCATGCTAAAAATAAGAAGTCCGCTCTCTTTGAAAAGGGTGGCGACAAGTTTTCTAAAAGCATGACCGTAATCGCGACTTCCTTCAAAGGAATCCCTTACAAGTTTAGCTGCCACTTCGCCAAAAGGCGATTTTCCGGCAAAATTCTCTACAGCCTCCACCAGTTCTTCTGAATTTTCCAGTTTCATCCTGCCAACTGCACCCATTTGTCCGGGATTCCACTCGACCTTTTTACCGTAGATATGTGCGTGATTAATTTCTTCCAGGTCGTGGTCCTCACCTCCTGTGACAAAAACAGGGACAATGTGGTTATTCGGATACTGCTTATTAAGTTGCTCTGAGAGATTTATGGCGCTTAGTATCTTATATATCACGTAGAGTGGACCAGTGAAAAGACAGGGTTGATGAGCGGTTACAACAGTAAACGTATTTGGATTCACAAGTCGTTCGATCTGTATTTTAGCCACAGGGTCTTCTGGCAATTCACTGTACTGTTTCTCCAGCGCCTTAACAATCAAATTCCTGTGATTGCTATCATAGCTTTTAGACTTGTCGTCAATAACTTTGGAAAATTCGGAGGCATCCTGTCTGTATTTGGCGAAGCCGGAAAGTTTTTCATCTCCATTGATATAGGCCAGGTCTTTTTCTCCAAATTGCATATCCTCCGAAAACGGAAGGGTAGTTACTTTCATTTGTTTAATTGATTTTTTGAATACTGTCCCATAATAATCGCCTGCAAAACGGGCTGCAATCGGACAATATCACAACCCAAAAAGAAGTAAGGTATCACCATTCAAATTGTTTAAAGCTGGTACTTCGGAATTTTATTGGCAAATGTTGCGGCTAGTGGTGGGATTACAGGATAGGGTGAATCAAAAACAAGAAGTATTCACAAGCTCATTAACTATATCTGCTTAAAGTCAGGAGTATTGCTCAAAATACAAATCCCACAGAACCAATTATCCGGGAGGGGCTGTCGGAAAAATCATACTTATTGCCAAAAAACTCGATGTGCTCTCCGTATTTCGAGAAATTGCCTTCATATCGAAAATCCAGGT
>PWJP01000129.1 GCA_003559985.1 Saprospirales bacterium | reverse complement strand
TTTTCAAAAAAACAATGTAATGAGCTAAGATGCGCCAGAAGGAAATCCCTCCAAAATCTACAATCCCAAAAAATGAGTTACGTGACTGAATACACCGCACTTACGCATATAAAAAAACTCACAACTCAAAACGAGCCATTGACCATCAGCCATCAACCATCCGCCGCTCCGCTATCAGCCAATCCTCTCCACCCTAACCCTGGTCTTGCCCGCTTCGGCAATTTCCTGCTCTTCTCCGTCCACGTCCTCTTTGAAAGCAATTCGGTCTGCGAGTACTTCATTTTTTACATAGTCGCTGAAATCATTCATGGCACCGGCCAGGGTTTCGTTGTTTTCGATGTACACATTGATGCGGTCGATCACATTGAAATCGCTGTCCTTGCGCAAATTCTGGATGCGGTTTACCAGCTCCCTGGCGAGGCCCTCTTTTTTGAGTTCTTCGCTCAGGGTGGTGTCCAGCGCCACGGTGATGTCACCGTCCTGGGCGACCTGCCATCCCGGGATGTCCTCGGAGGTGATGAGCACATCTTCCCGGCTCAGGTCGTAGTTGTTTCCGTTCAGTTCCACCGTGACATTGCCTGTTTTTTAGAGTTCAGCGATCTGATTCGGTTTCCAGTTGGAGATCAACTGATTGGCGGCTTTCATGTCCTTTCCGAGGCGCCTTCCCAGGGTTTTAAAGTTGGGTTTTGCCTTTTTCTTCATGAGGCCAGAGGCATCGGTTACATATTCAATCTTTTTGACGTTTACCTCTGCTTTGATTAACTCGGACACGGCTTCCACCTCTTGCTTGAACTTTTCATCGACCACCGGAAGCAGGATGCGGTTGAGAGGCTGGCGCACCCTTATTTTTTCCTTTTTTCTGAGAGAAAAAACGAGTGAGGTAATGCGCTGAGCGTAGTCCATTTTGCGCTCCAATTCCTCATTGATTACCTCCCGGTTTACAGCGGGGAAATCGCAGAGGTGTATGGACTGATGGGTGTGAGAATCGTTGGCAGGGCTGATGTTTCTGTAGAGAAACTCCGCGAAAAAGGGTGCCACCGGGGCCATGAGTTTGGCCACTGTGACGAGACACTCCTCCAGCGTTTGGTAAGCAGCGAGCTTGTCTGTGGACATCTCACCTTTCCAGAACCGCCTTCTGCTCAGCCTCACGTACCAGTTGCTGAGGTGGTCCGAGACAAATTGCTGTATTTTTCTGGTCGCCAGGGTCGGCTCGTAGTCGGTGTAGTGTTTTTCCACCTCAACCGTGAGTGAGTGTAGCATGGACAAAACCCAGCGGTCCAGTTCCGGCCTCTCTGCAACCGGGACAGATTCATTTTTGCCGTCGTATTTATCCACATTGGCGTAGAGGGCAAAAAAGGAATAGGTATTGAAAAGGGTTCCGAAGAATTTTCGCTTGACTTCCTCCAGGCCGTTCAAATCGAATTTTAAATTTTCCCAGGGTTGGGAATTGGAGATCATGTACCACCGGGTGGGGTCGGCTCCGTATTTTGCGATGGTTTCAAAGGGCTCGATGGCATTGCCGAGTCGCTTGGACATTTTACGGCCGTCTTTGTCCTGCACCAATCCGTTGGAAACCACATTTTTGTAAGCCACACTGTCAAAACACATGGCCGCTATGGCGTGAAGTGTAAAAAACCACCCTCTCGTTTGGTCAACCCCCTCAGCGATGAAATCAGCCGGGAAGTTTTTTTCAAAAATATCCTCATTTTCAAAAGGGTAGTGCCACTGTGCGTAGGGCATGGAACCGCTGTCAAACCAGACGTCGATCAGATCGGTCTCCCTCGTCATGGGATTGCCCCCGGGAGAAACAAGGGTGACATCGTCGATGTAGGGGCGATGCAGGTCCCCGGGTACGGACTGATCCAGCCCGAGTTTTTGATTGGCCTTATCAATTTCCGCTTTCAGTTGCTCGATGGAGCCGATGATCAGTTCTTCCTCTCCGTCTTCGGTGCGCCAGATCGGCAGGGGAATACCCCAGTATCTGGACCGGCTGAGGTTCCAGTCCTGGAGATTTTCCAGCCAGTTTCCAAAACGCTTGGTTCCGGTGTGGGCGGGTTTCCAGTTGATGGTTTTATTGAGTTCCACCATTTTCTCCCGCGCGGCTGTGGTTTTCACGAACCAACTGTCGAGCGGGTAGTAGAGAATGGGTTTATCCGTTCTCCAACAGTGCGGGTAGTTGTGGAGGTATTTTTGAGAGGAAAAGGCCTTGTTTTCCTTTTTCAACTTAATGACGATATCGACATTGACATCTTTGTAATCAGGATCGTCCTTGTAGTTTTTGACATACCTTCCCGCAAATTCCCCCATTCTGTCGTCAAATTTCCCCTGCTTGTCCACCAGCGTGAGGTGTCCAACACCGTATTTGGCAGCTACCTGGCGGTCATCGGCTCCAAATGACGGTGCGATGTGAACGATACCGGTACCGTCTTCCGTGGTCACAAAATCTCCCAGCAGAACCTTAAATGCATCTCCGGTTTCCGGCTGTGCATAGGGCAGCAACTGGTGGTAAGAGATCAATTCCAGTGACTTGCCATCGGTTTCCAGCACCACCTCGGCGGGTATTTTTTTGTCTCCCGGTTGGTAATCATCCAGGGACATTTCCAACTGCTCCGGTTTAAACCAGACGCTGAGAAGTTCTTTTGCCAGGATGACATTGATCGGTTTGTGGGTGTAGCGGTTAAAAGTTCGGACCATGAGGTAGGTGAGTTTGGGTCCTGCAGCGAGTGCGGTATTGGAAGGCAGGGTCCAGGGTGTGGTCGTCCACGCCACAAAATAAACCGGTGCACCCCCTGCTTTTTCGTACAAAAACGCCGACCTTTCGTCCTTTTTCAGCTCGAATTGAGCCACGGCGGAGACATCGCTCACCTCTCTGTAGCAGCCGGGCTGATTGAGCTCGTGGGTGCTGAGTCCGGTTCCGGCGGCAGGAGAGTAGGGCTGTATGCTGTAACCCTTGTACAGGAATCCATTGTCGTACAGTTTTTTCAGCAAGTGCCAGACGGATTCGATGTAGTCGTTTTCAAAGG
>PWJP01000251.1 GCA_003559985.1 Saprospirales bacterium | reverse complement strand
GTGCTGTTTATTTTTCGAAAAGGCCATTGGGATCTTCCAAAGGGCAAACTTGACGCCGGCGAATCAAAATCTGAGGCTGCACTTCGCGAAGTAGCTGAAGAAACCGGAGTAACTGATTTGGCCTTAAAATCCAGAATTTGTAAAACCCGCCACACCTACCGGCAAAAAGGTCAAAGGTATTTGAAAGTCAACTGGTGGTATTACATGACCTCTGATGGTAAGGAAAAACCCGTACCCCAGAAACAAGAGAAAATTACCAAAGCCAAGTGGATTAATCCGGGCAAATTGCTTCAATCGGATCCTAAAATGTACCGCAGCATCAAAGAGGTGTTACTACACTATTATGAGCGTTTTATTTACAAACTGGAACGGGAATCCTGATTATTTAATTTTCGAAAAATGTTTGCTAATTAATTAAGTACTTTATTGGGATTTGCGCCCATTTTAAAATTTAAAATTCTAAAATTATGCCAAAAAATGGTAAGATTTAAATAAAATAATCCCTATAAACCATTTTAATTCTAAACAAATTATAGGTTTATGGGTTCTTAATAGTGATTGTCATCAATACCATAGTGCTCTGCCTAAATAGTGGGCCTTTCGTAAGAATGGCTTTAGAATGATTGTCTTAGCAATTCTATCGGTTTTTTATCCCGAACTTCGGCATTAATTGTCCAGTAGGTTCACAATGTTATAATAGTTGTAGAGTAAACCGACGATTTGAGTACATCTGCTTGAATTGATAGCCGTGTATAAGGACCTAATATTATTTTTATAACCATAAAATTAAGACCTAATGAAGTTACAATTTTTGTTACCATCACTACTGTTTATGGCAAGTGCATTGTTGTTTGTACAATGCGGTGAGTCTTATGATGAAGCCGAAGAAGAAGTTATTGACGAGACTGAAGGAATGACCGATCGGTTTCAAGAAGAAAGAGACCAAATGCAAGCCGAATTAAAGGAGCTTCGCGATGAAATTGATAAAAGATTAAATGAACTAGCAGCACGAATTGATGCTGCGTCAGATGAAGCAGCAGAAGGGTTGGAAGATGCCTATGCTGAACTATCTGACGACAGATCAGAGCTTGAGCGGGCAATTGATGACATCGGCGATGCATCTGCGGATACCTGGGCGGATATAAGAGCCGAGTCAGAGGAAATGTACGAGAATGTCTCCAGCCGATTTACGGATTGGTTGGAAAGTTTAGAGGAGGAGATGTGAAAGATGTAAGGGTAGGAGATTACCCTGAAATTTTTAGGAATACTATTTTAAAGGTAAAGGCCGGGATACTAAGTGATAAATCGCATAAGTACAACCCGGCTTTTTTATTCCCACTCTTGAAAGAATGACATTATCCTGACTTCCTTTTTTTTCTCCGGTTATTATTAGTAAAATAGGTGATATCCCATCTGCAATGCCACCCATAACTTTGCAGCAGTAATTATGAGAAGAATAATATCTACTTTTTTGCTACTTGGGTTTCTACTGGGACCTTGTGTTCTCCAGGGCCAGGAAATTGCCGTGGTTGATGCCAAAACCGGTGAGTCGCTTCCTCATGTTTATGCTGAGTGGACTGCTGATGGTGAACGTCATTTTGCAGTGGCTTGTGAAAAGGGAAAGATTCAGGCGGATGAGATGAATCTGCCTGTGGTCTTAACACTGACCTATGTCGGATACCAAACTTTGGTGGATACCCTTGAAGAGATGGTTAGTCAAATAAGAATGACCCCTTCCGAATATCAGTTTCAGGAGGTCGTTGTGACGGGGCAATTCACACCGCAATCTGCCACGCGCTCTGTTTACCAGGTTCGAACCCTCGACAGGGAAGAAATGAGTGCATACGGTGCGCGGGACATGTCTGATATAATGGTCCACCAACTTAATTTCAGACCCAGGCAAGACGTTAGAATGGGAACCACTTCATTCAGCTTACAGGGCATCAGCGGAAACAACCTCCTTATTTTATTGGACGGCGTGCCAATCAACGGCCGCACCAGTGATGATTTTGACTTCGGACAAATTTCTCCTCAACAAATAGACAGGGTAGAGATAGTGGAAGGACCTATGGCTGTACTCTACGGTAGCAATGCCATGGCCGGTGTGGTCAACCTCATTACCAGACGAAATTACGAAGCTGGTTGGTCGATCAGTGCACAAATTCACGAAGAGTCTGCCGGAACTGAATACGGATGGAATAAAGGTACCCACAACCAAAGCCTTCAAATAGCCAGAAACTTTGAATCACGGCCACTTACCGTAAGTGGTGGCATTACGCGTAATTTGTTTCATGGTTATCAGGGCGACTTCAAAAGGGCCATGTTGTGGAAACCCAAAGAACAATTGATTGGGAATATCCACCTGCAATACAGGCCCCAATTTTGGGATATTTCCCTACGGCTTGATCATTTGTTTGAAGAGATATTTGCTCCCGGAGAACCGGTTGGAACGGTCCGGCCCATAGCGCTGGATGACACTTTTGAAACAAGACGCACCTTCTATCAACTCCAGGCAGGTAGGTCCCTGCCGGAATTTGGTAGAATCGAAACCAAGTTTGCAGTCACTGATTACGAGCGCGAAAAGATTCAAAAAGCGGTGAATTTAAATACGGGAAGCACTCAAATGTCTACTGCAGAAGGCGCACAGGATCACACCTCCCTTTTTGGCTTTCAAAACAGGACGGTTATAAACTACCTGATGGACGAAAAGCTATCCGCTCAAATGGGATACGATTTTGAATACGAGAAAATATCCGGTGGGCGATTGATCGATGGGCACTCACGTTCTCTTTATGACCTCGGATTGTTCCTGAGTTTTGAAAAGCGTTTTTCGGAACTGTTGTCACTTAGACCCGGCCTTAGGTACAGCTACAACAACCGACACAGTTCACCGGTGATACCCTCTCTTAATCTCAAATACGACTTTCACCCCGACTGGCAGTTCCGAACTGCTTACAGCCACAGTTATCGCGCCCCATCACTTCGTGAGATGTACTTCGAGTTTTTTGATTCTAATCACCGTATTATCGGAAATGAAGACCTCATTCCGGAATCGGGTCGGCACTTCAATATTCATCTGTCCAACCGAAGTTTTAATATTGCAGGCAACCCACTTCAACTTTCAACTGAGCTTTTTTACAACCGAATAAAGGATCAAATAACCTACGGTCGTTCGACACAAAATATTCAGAATACAACCCTGATCAACCAGAGTCTATTCAAATCCCAGGGATTTAGATTCCGGGCAGATTACAGTTGGAACAATTTCCGTTTTTCACCTTCATTTGCACTTACCGGAAGAAACAATATATACAGCCAGGAGTCTGAAGACATGGGCTTCCTGTACTCACCTGAGGCTGGATTTTCTGTGAGATACCGAACAGATGACCAACAATGGAGTTTTGCGCTGAACTATCAATTCTACGGCGAACAGCCTGTGTACGGAATTGACGTAGAGGATATATCACAGGAGGTACAACTTGCATCCGTGGATCCATTTCAACTTTTGGACCTCAATGTTTCACGCACGCTTTGGTCCGATCTCCGCATGACATTGGGTGTGCGCAACCTTTTGGACGTGACCGATATCAATTCGACCCCGGCTGTGGGGACAATACATCCCTTTGGTGACGTAGAGTACATCTCTTACGGCAGGTCGATTTTTCTGACAATAAATTATTCACTAAATAAATAAATCAAATTATGTTGAGAAACCTGCTAATTTTATCCATGAGCCTGTTTTTATTTCAGGCGTGCAGCAGTGATGATGACAATGGAATGACCGATGATCCCATTATTTCAGATCCCGTGCTTTTGGACGCAGAGGTTGGAGGACCTGATGAACCGCATGTGGTTTATATCGACCTTCCTACAGCTACTCAAACCGTTACAGAACGCGACTCCTGGGACCTCGGTTTTTACTCCGGTGATGACGGATATTACGTCATTTTGAACCACGGAGCTTATGTAATGGCCCAACCTTTGGCACAATACGATTTAGCTGAGGTCACGCCAGAGGACACTGTCGGAATGGTAGAGCAAATGGATCAGTTCGCCATTTTTAATGCTGTTTTGCAAGACCCCAGACCGGACTGGCTTCCCAACTCTGTAAATTGGATAGACAACTCCAATGGTGACCTCTCGGAAACTGCTTTTGAAGAAGTGGTGGCCGATGATGCTTCCAATCCGGTTCATATTGTAAACCGAGGCTGGGCCACTGATGAAAAACCCAGAGGTTGGTTGAAAGTGAGGGTGTTGAGATCCGGCAATGGATACGAACTTCAGTACGCTGAGATAGATTCGGAGACATTCGAAAGCGTTCAGATCGAAAAAAGCGCAGAGCACAATTTTACCTTTTACAATTTTGATCGCGGTGTAATGAATGTGGAACCACCAAAGGATGAATGGCAAATTGCCTTTAGTTCCGGTCTTGCCCTGTTTAGATTTGCCGGTGTATTGGTTCCCTATGCATTCAGGGATTACGTGTTTCACAACCGGTACGATGTTGAAGTTGCTGAAATACTTTACGACGAAGACGACAATGTGGACATCGTTGAGGAATACAACAATCTCCGCTATGAAGACGTATTTGATCTGGATTTTCAATCAGAAATTAATACAATTGGTTCAGACTGGAGAACAGTTGGAAATCCGCAATTTGGCGGGGAAACACAGGTCAATGACGATCGATTTTATGTAGTCAGAGATGCTGAGGGCAATTACTTCAAACTTATTTTCGCAGGAATGCTGAGCGAAACCGGTGAGCGAGGACATCCATCTATTCAGTACGAATTACTGGAGCCCTGATAATCATTCGGTAAAGATTTTACCTGCCATGGGGTGGTGCATTTCATATGCATTGCCCCTTTTTTTATTCTCCCCCTCGCAACATCCTCAACAACTGTTCCTCAGAATGGCTGCCTCTCTCTTTAAGTACTTCAGCGCTTTCAGCAAAAGGATGTTCGGGATACAGGTCTAAAAAATCGCCGTATAGTTCCAGTGCCCTGGATTGATTGATTCCCGCCTCGTCCATGGTGAAAGCTTTAAAAAATAATGCATTGGCGGCCATTTCGTGTTCCGGGAATCGCTCAACTACCCAGCGGGTATTGAATATACTCCTCTCATGAACTTCAAAAGCCTTGGCAATTTCTGCCGCCTGAAACAAATAATCCGGTGCGGAAGGACTCTCAGGCTTGGTAATGGCGTACAATTCTGCCAAAAGCATAAAGTCATTCGCTTTCAACAGACTCTGTGGAGTACCATCCTCCTGAAAAACTCCTCTTCCTTTTTCGGCTATAAGCTCCTCCGTGGTTGTAAGGTCTTCGGGAAGTTTGGATGCTATGGAATCCCATTTGGGATGATCGGAAAATTCCTCAACAAAATTAAGGTGGAAAAATGTAGCCACCCTGGGATCCGCAAGTTCATTCTCGTGAACAGAAGCAAGGAATAGCAGTGCATCGGGAATCTCATCACGGTCGCGGTGATAGAGGTATCTGGTAAATATCCTTCTAAAACTATCTCTCATGTATGCTTCAGCGAGAATGAGAATGACTTTTTCAACCTTCTCCTCATCTTCGACGAAAAGGGATTCGTTATCCATCAAATATCTGATGAGGGGTTCAGCATTATTTCGATTTGGGTCTTCTTCATAGGCTGAGACGAGTTGGTAAAATTCTGAATCTCGCTCGGTGGTTTTGTCCTTTTCCTGCCCACAAGCAGACAACAGCAACAAGAGTATTCCCAGTGTAAAAATCTGTTTCATTTACTAAATTGATTTGGGTGATGAAAAACGTTTTTCAAACGAAACCGGTCGTGAATTTATTCAATGGAGAGATGATTTTTGGTAAAACTCATTATAAACTCCTTTCGGGACTGGCTTTTGTGGTAATTTTGCGAAGTGGAAGATTATTTATCACCCGAACTATCATCGCGGAATGCAAGAGAAGGACGAAAAGGAGTTGACTGAAGACGACTACTACATCTACAAAGAATTTTTGGCGGACCCCGGGCAGAGCCCGCTGCGGGTGGACAAATTTTTATTGGCAAGACTTCAGCGGATAACTCGCAGTAAGATTCAAACTGCCATCCGAACTGGCTCTGTGCTGGTGAATGAAAGTGAGGTAAAGCCCAACCGGAAAATCAAGCCCGGAGACAGTGTGAAGGTGGTGCTTCCGCATCCGCCCGGCGAAACCGGCGGGGTCGTTCCTGAGGATATTCCGCTGGACATCGTTTACGAGGACCAGTACCTCATGGTGGTCAATAAACCGGCCGGCATGGTGGTGCATCCAGGCATTGGAAACACTTCCGGGACGCTGGTAAATGCGCTTGCCTATTATTTGCAAAACAGCGACCTTCCCATTCTACCGGGCAATATGAACGACCGCCCGGGATTGGTTCACCGAATTGACAAAGATACCTCCGGCCTTTTAGTGGTGGCCAAGGACGAATTTGCAATGAGCAAGCTGGCTAAACAGTTTTTTGACCACAGTATTGACCGGACTTACGTTGCTCTTATATGGGGTTCCAGGGAGGAGCAGGGCAGCATAGAGGGGTATATCGGAAGGCACAAAACCCACCGCAAAAAAATGCACCTCTACAGCGATGAGGAGGATGGAAAGTACTCCCTCACGCATTACAAAACCCTGGAGGATCTCTACTACGTCAGTCTCGTTCAGTGCAGACTGGAAACAGGCAGGACCCATCAGATCCGCGTGCATTTCAGTTGTTCGGGCAATCCCATTTTTAACGACTCCCTCTACGGCGGTGATGCCGTTCGCAAGGGGACGGTTTTTACCAACTACCGCCGGTTTGTGGAAAACTGCTTTAAGGCTATGCCGCGCCAGGCACTTCACGCCGCGAGTTTGGGGTTTATTCATCCAGAATCGGGGGAGAAGATGTTTTTCGAAACACCACTGCCGGAGGATTTTCAAACGGTGATGGAACGGTGGCGAACTTACGTGACTGACCGGCGTTCTAAAGTTTGATGTTCTCGCTGGGAACCGAACCCGGGACCCATCATATCAGCGATAAAAAATGGTCGGAATCCACGACAAAGAAAACAATATGAACCTAACGGATAGAATTGAGTTGCTCAGCGATCTTGGAGATCATTTGAAGACGAAGCCGGATTCCTTTGAACTCGCAAAACTTAAAGCGAGCAAGGAAAATCCCTGGTTTAGCCCGGAGAATATTGACCTGGCTGTAAGTGCCATCGTTGAAAATTACCTCAATGGGGATAAACTCCGGTCCTTTTGCGATGATTACGATATTGGGCCTGTTGAAAAAATGCGCGTTTCCATCGTCAGCGCTGGAAATATTCCGCTTGTGGGGATGCACGATCTTCTCATGGGATTCCTTGCAGGGGTAAAAACGGAGATAAAGCTCTCGGCCAAAGACAAGCATTTGATCCCCGCCATGGTAGATTTTTTATATAAAAAAGAGCCTGCTGTAAAAGAGTGGCTGCAGGTAATAGGGCAGATTAAAGACCCGGGAGCGGTCATTGCCACCGGTTCCGACAACACCTCCCGGTATTTTGAATCGTATTTCCGCCACATTCCCAGGCTCATCCGTAAAAACAGGAATTCTGTAGCAGTTATTTCCGGCGAGGAGTCCCGGTCCGATTTGGAAAAACTGGCCGATGATGTTTTCGTACACTTTGGCCTGGGCTGCAGAAATGTGTCCTTTCTTTATGTACCCAAAGGCTACGACTTTACTGAGATGATCGAGGTTTTTAAGGAAAAATACGGCGAGCTGGCAGATCACTCCAAGTTTCGCAACAATTACGAGTACAATTTAGCATGCTCCATTCTAAACAAGGAGGTTTTAATCCAGTCTGAGGTTCTTTTGTTCTATGAAAAAGACGACTATATCTCCCGTATTGCCACCCTGAATTACAAGCATTACGACCTGCTGGATGATGTCCGGGCCGATGTCCAAAATCGCTCAGAGCAAATACAATGTGTGGTTTCGGGAAATTTAAAGCCGCTGGAGACCATTGAGATTACGCCATTTGGTAAAACCCAGAGTCCTCAACTTTCGGATTTTGCCGATGGAAAAGACAGCATGGACTTTTTACTGAATCAAAAAAGAGCACAGAGATGACGAGACAGGAAAGGGGAAAAAAGATCATGGAGATTTTGGATGAACTGTATCCCGAAACGCACATTCCACTTCACCACAGGGACCCGTACACCCTTCTTGTGGCGGTATTGCTTTCGGCCCAGTGCACGGATGAAAGGGTCAATCAGGTCACCCCGGAGCTGTTTAAACTGGCCGACAATCCGCTGGAAATGTCCCAATATGATGCCGAGGAAATCCAGGAAATTATCCGGCCCTGTGGTCTTTCTAAAAACAAGTCAAAGGCAGTGAGAAACCTCTCTGAAATGCTGGTCGAAAACCACGGTGGGGTAGTGCCACAATCTTTTGAAGAATTAGAAAAACTGCCAGGAGTGGGCCACAAAACTGCATCGGTGGTAATGGCCCAGGCCTTTGGAATACCGGCCTTTCCGGTGGATACGCATATTCACCGACTCGCCTGGAGGTGGAAACTCAGCACCGGAAAGAACGTGGAAAAGACGGAAAAGGACCTCAAAGCGACTTTTCCCAAAAACCGATGGAATGACCTGCACCTGAAGATTATCTACTTCGGCCGGGAATATTGTCCCGCCCGGGGCCACAATCCCTACGAATGCCCGATATGCAGCAAATTCGGCAGAAAGCCTCTCTTTGCAGATTTTGATAAAACACGGGCTGCTAAAAAGTGAAACGGTAATGACGGGTAATTCTCCAATAAGCCACGAAGATCATTGAGGGTTCAATGATTAATTGACAATTTTTTTCGGGGGGGATTTTGGCTAGAATGAGGGATAATTGGCTTATTCGGAGTGTAGGATAAGCGTCTCTCCCCCAAAGCTTTGGGGGCCAAGCCGCTAAGGAAGGCGCAAAGGTGGTACTTCCAGGGCAATATGCGAGGGAATCAGTAATCAACGAGAATGGATTTTCTGCAAGCTACATCGAGGTAGCGCACCAAAAACAATTCACCAACTCACAGACTCACCAATTTACAACTGAAAATGGTTCACCGCAGAGCCGCAGAGATCACGGAGAATGTGCAGAGTAATTTATGGCGTGACGTAGAAGAGTCGAAAAAATCCTCAAAAATCAACAATCCCTGTTAAAAGATATCCTGCAAAACACATCGAACTTGCGGATAAAACGGCCAACAACCATCGGCCATGAGCCAATAACCCATCAGCAGATTCACCAATTCACAACTGAAAAAGCGGACTCACCCCTTCGGCAGGCTCATGGCAAGGCAATTCACAAATGTAAAAGTCTGCCCCCTAAACTTTGGTGGAGACCATCAACCTCTTATTTCTCCCCCAAAGCTTTCTTGTCCCCTACGCTTTGGGGAGGGGGCCAAGCCGCTAAGGAAGGCGCAAGGCTGGTACTTCCAGGGCAATATGCGAGGGAATCAATAATCAACGAGAATGGATTTTCTGTAAGCTACATCGAGGTAGCGCACCAAAAACAACTCACCAACTCACAGACTCACCAATTCACAACTGAAAAAGCCATCGGCCAACAACCAATCAAAACGGGTATCCAATAGCAAAATTCAGGGTCAAATTGCGGAAACCGAGGTCGGACAGGCTACGCATGGCCCAGTAGGAGTCAGTTTTCGGGTCACGGTAGGGTGTTTTGACTTTGTAGGCAAAATCAAATCTGGCCACGAAGAAGTCGAAGTTGAATCGCAGTCCAAATCCAGCACCAATGGCCAACTGGCGGTAAAAGTCCCAGGAAAGGCGCGTAACCGGATCGGCATCGGAACTGATGTTCCAGACATTGCCAATGTCGATGAAAGTTGCTCCCTCCAGGGCCCAAATGAGGTCAAAACGATACTCGGCGTTGACCTCAAGGCGTATATCCCCGGATTGATAGAAGAGGATGTTTCGGTCTCCGGCCAGGGTATCGATCAATCCCCCGGGACCCAATTCCCGCAATTGCCAGGCCCTGATGCCGTAGGCTCCACCACCGAAAAACTGTTTTATGTAGGGGATATTGGTCGAGCTGCTCAGCGGTATGGCTGCCCCTGCAAAACCCCTCAATGCCAGTTTTCTGGAGGGTGAAAATGCTTTGTGGAATCTGCCATCGAGGTCGAACCGGACGTATTTGGCAAAACTGACTGTGTCCCGTCCAATTTTTACCTGATCGATCAACCTGTCGCCGCTGATGAGCTTGCTGACCGAGTTTATGATTCCAATCTCGTGACCGGAGAACTCCAAATTGGCCAGAACGGACCACGATTCACCAAACCGGTTTGGTCTGCCGTCGTAGCGATAGGTGAGTTCTTTGAAAAGAAATCCCGTAAGCAGCCTTTTGGTGAAGCGCCTCCTGAACAGCACATCGTCGCCGACCAGTTCGTCAAAATCACTCAGCTCCCTCGGACTCCAGTAGTTAATTCCCAGCATTCTAATATCGTAAAACTGTGTGGGGCTCCGCTGCAGGGAAATACCGTAACTGGCGTTTAAAAAGGTGTAATTGTAGAACTGCTGATACTGCGAAATTCCAGCATTTACGTTTACATTGATGTTGCCCTCCGATCTTATATCCTCATAAAAATCATCGCTCAACAGTTTGAAGTTGCCAATGCGGATATTGTTGGCCAGCCCGAACATACCAGTGTAGTCCCTGAACTGCGGGCTGGTCAGGTCACCACCTATCCGCAAGTTAAAAGTATTTCCGGTGGACAAACTCCGGAGAGCCGTTTCTATACCTGCCTCAAAATCAATTACCAGGCGCTCTGAACCACCGAACACATTCCTGTTTTCCAGTGAATTAGAGAAGGTAAATCCGAGCAGGGAGGTGATGTTTTGCACGCGAGAGTAGGAGAACTCAAAATTGGTAAAGCGCTCGAACCTGGCATTGGGCCGGAGCAATATCTCGTAGTCCAGGTAGTACCCATCGGTGGTGTCGGGGTGGGTCAAAATGGATGGAAAACGGAACCACGACAAACTCCCCAGCCGCCTGATGGTGCGGTTGTATTCGTCCATGTTGTAGCGGTCCCCTGTGCGGAAAAATATGTTGTTTTTGATCCTGGATGTTTTGATCTCAGGCTCGTTTCGAAAGTGGTAATTGATGCCATTTTCCGTGGATTGGAACTGCGGGGCGGTCCTTTCAAAGGGATCGTGATCGGGATATACATCGATGTTTCTGATGGTGTATTTTCGGTGGATGGAATCCGGCAGGGGAGGAGATATCTCCAGGGCAACATTGATGTGAGAGCGGGTAGTGTCACCGAGGCGGAGGGTGCTGATGTAATTGGGGTAAAATTCGTAGTAGCCGCTGTTTCTCAACAAACGGGTAATGCGCCTGGCCTCGGCGTCGTAATTTTCCCGGCTGAGCGGGGATCCTCGTTGGAAATTGCTCTCTTCACGGTGGGCGTTCAGTATTTTCAACACCTCCCTGTCGTCGGCTTTAAATACTATGGAGTCCGCTTTGTACAGCCTTCGCGGCTCTACCTTGTACTTTATAAAAGCCCGGTGTTTCTTTACACTCACTTCGTAATCCACCCTGGCATTGTAATAGCCCTTTGTTCGGAAGTAGCGCTCAAAAGCCCCGGCAGCTCTGTCGATCTTAAAACTGTCTTTGAGGGTGGGCGTCTCGGCAAAATTCCTCAAAATAAAGCGGTCCCAGCCCGTCGTATCCTGTTTTTGCTGTATCCTGAAATAACTTCGCTCCCTGGGAATAAACCAAAATATACGGCTGTTGGGGCGGGGATGAGGGATGTTGCGCATCTCGTTTTTCAGGTCTCTCAAATACGGATCATCGTCCGCACCATCTACCTTTATCTCCGTTCCACGCACGAGGTACTCCCCATCTCCGAGGAACTTTTTGCTGCTGCATGAAGTCGTCAGCAAAATTGCTCCTGCAAGCAGAAGGATGGGAAAAAGATAGT